>JAZFSU010000045.1:0-6313 GCA_036446335.1 Dehalococcoidia bacterium
GAGGCCGTAGAGAAGGCTTCTCAGCACGAGTTCGACCTGGTGCTCACGGACATCAAGATGCCGGGAATGTCCGGCATAGAGGTGCTCTCACATATGGTCGCCGAGCATCCGGATACCTGCGTGATTATGATAACCGCCGTGTCCGACGCGCAGACCGCGGTTGAGGCCATGAAGACCGGAGCGTATGACTACGTAACAAAACCATTCGATCTGGAAGCTCTTGTAATGAGGGTGGGGAAGGCACTTGAGAGACGAAGGCTAGTGCTGGAGAACAGGAATTATCAGCTGCGCCTGGAGGAGGAGGTCGAACAGCAGGTCGGGCAGATGCAACAGTACTATCGCGAGGCTATTCACGCGCTTGCTCGCGAAGAAATCGCCCTTCAAGTATTGGACGTCACGCGCAAGACAGAGCCCTCAGAAGCCGCAGCCAAGGGACGTCTTCCCATCGATTCTCGCGAGTCGTCGAGTCCGGTCAAGGAGTTTGTGGACCGGCTCGCCGGGTTGCCCGACCCCACCAAAGGGACAGACTCCAAGAAAGCCCTGGAAATGGCCAAGGTTCTCGCACTCATGGCCGAAACGCGCGAGCCCTACGCTCGCGGGCATTCAGAGCGGGTGAGTATGCTGGCCAACGAGATCGCTGTCCAGATTGGCTGCCCTGATGACCTGGTGCGGGATCTGCAGCTTGCAGCCGTAGTCCATGATATTGGCAAGATCGTGATCCCTGACCACATTCTCTTCAAACCTGGCAACCTGACTCCCGCCGAGCACAATGAGGTGAAAAGGCATCCGGTGGCCAGCGCGGAGATAATGCGGCACGTCAACTCCTTCACCAGCGCCCTACCGATAGTCGAGAGTCACCACGAGTGGTTCAACGGCAAAGGCTACCCCAACAAGCTGAAGGGAGAGAGCATCCCTCTGGGAGCGCGCATCCTGGCGGTGGCCGATGCCTACGATGCCATGACTTGCTCGCGACCTCATCGCGCTCGCCTGAGCAGCGAAGACGCGGTTGACGTGCTCAAGAAGGGCGCTGCGAAACAGTGGGATCCCGCAATCGTCGACGCCTTCGTCAGAATCTTGGAGCTTGAGTCCAAGATGCTGCGGGACTCACTGGTAGAGGGATAACCACGGCTCCGCGAGCCGTACCTTGGCTGACGTCCTTGGATTGCTCCGCGATCAGGCACGTGGCAGGACCGGGCCGCGATCCTTCCCTCGCCTAATGTTGTCCAGAGACATGTGGTTCGCGACCCAGCGCACATTCTTCGGCACACGCGCCCTCAGGAAAGTCGACCGGCCACTACAAGGCGTCGCTCGGAATTCGTTGACAATCTTGTCAACTGAGCATACCATTGCGGCAGCAGCGAACGGACACTGACGGCTGCACTATTGACGTTGTTTCTGACGAGGCGAATTTGACACTTCTTGGGATCATGGGCAGCCCACGCATAGGGAGCAACACCGATCTACTGCTTGACCAAGTAATCGAGGGCGCGCGGGCCGCCGGGGCTCAGGCCGAGAAGATGGTGGTGGCCAGGTTGAGGATTGCCCCATGCGAGGAAGACTACGGCTGCCTCACTGACGGCAATTGCGTCATCAGGGACGATATGGATGACATCTATCCCAAGCTGTTGGGTGCTGACGCTGTTGTCGTTGCTTCACCCATTTTCTTCTATGGGCTCACGAGTCAGCTCAAGGCACTGATTGACCGTTGCCAGGCCCTGTGGATCAGGAAGCACATTCTCAATAGGCCCCCACCGAATTCCACGAGAAAGGGTGCCTTCATTGGCGTCGGGGCTACGAGAGGCGAGAGAATGTTCGAGGGGCCGATTCTTACGGTCAAGTACTTCTTCCAAACGATCGGGGTCGAGTACGATGACGAGCTTCTTGTTCGGGGGGTAGATCAGATAGGTGAGGTCAGAGAACACCCGAGTGCCCTGGCCGACGCATTTCAGTTGGGCAAGCGGCTGGCTGGCGAATAGAGGGCCTGCCCAATGTTCGCGGCGTCACGTGGAGCCTGTCGTCCACCGGTCACCCTTACATCAGTTCGCCATTTCATCAAGTTTGGCGTCATGCGACTCGACGACTTCCCTCATTTCCCCCACACTTTCGGAGGTCACTGCGAATTCCTTTTCCCAGGCGTCGCTTTCCACGATTGTCCGAAATCGGTCGAAGCCCTCTTTCGCTCTCTTCGCCGTGACTGCAAGCTTCGTGCCACCGAGGAGGATGCAGAGGTCAATTCGGTCTGACCTCTTGCTGGAGTGCGACAGCTGTATGGCACTTCCCCTGAGACGAGGGAACCTGTCCTTGTTCCACTTGTTCAAGTCAGCTCGGAGCTTGTCCTCCGGAATGGTCTGACAGAGCCGCTCGGGCACCTGCACCAGCATGTATGACAGCGCGACCGAGTCCGTGTCCACATCGGCCAGCCTACAAGAGAGCGCATTCTCGGCGATGTTGGTCATCCCGCCGAAAATCTCCAGACTGCAACCCGCTGCAACGCACGGGACAAAGGCGTGCAAATCCATGGAGCGGCTCATCTTGGCGATATAGCCAAGGTCTGTCTGGCTTGAGCTTCGGTCCGCGATGTTACCCATGAACGCGGCCAACATATGGGACAAGAGCGATTCTCCGGCCAGCTCCTCACCCATGCTGCCCACCCCCCTGACTTCCATCAGCCGGTCGTGGTTCACAAGGAGTATCATATCAGCGGAAGGGCTGTCGCCGAACTTGATGAAGCGAGACAGCGAGCAGAGGGCATTGAAATGGGCGCTGTCAGGCTCGTTGGCTGCGGGCATCACCCCAATGACCAGGTTTCTGCAATTAGGATTGAGGGCTCTGGCGCGCTGAAGTGCATAGGGGCCTGCGCCACTGCCTGTTCCACCTCCCAGAGCCGCGAGCAGGAATACGGTTTGCCGAGTGGTGGAGGCTCTAATGCCGGACCTGCGCAGTAGATCGTCAAGCTCTTGATCACTCGCGGCGAGACGCTCTCCGAGGCCCTGATATCCCACGTGTTTGCTCGGAGACTCGGGAAGGCGATGAAACGATATCGAAGGAGACTTGTACTGCGTCACCGTCCTGAATCGGGCCTCGTCGGCATCGTCCGAGTGCTGGGAATCAGCGGACGACTCTATCACAAGAAACTCCGTGCTTCTCAGCCCCCTGCCCCACGATAAGTAGAAGTCCTGGATGAACTTGCATCCCTGATCTCCGATCCCCAGGAATATCTTCTCTCTTACGAATTTGACATGCTGTTCTTGTTCCACCAAGGCCTTGACGAGAACATCAAGCTCCATCTCATAGTCGACGATGGGCAGGCCACATTCGGAGCACCTATCGGACCCCCCCGGATTCTCGTGGTTCCTGGGGCAGATAGCGGTTGTGCTGTCAGACACCTGCATGCTCATCTACGCCACTCCAGCTTTGATTCTCAGCTCGTTTCCGATGTCCTGCGCCAACGCTTCAACAGCGCTCGAAACGCCGTCTTCCTCGGACAGAGTTGAGCTCCTACCTGGGAAGACGATATCCGTGACGATGGACGAAAGTCTCGCGACTCTGGGCAGCAACTCCTGGATCTTGACTGTGTCATCTACCTCTTGCCGTGCAGTCAGGAGGCTGTGCATGCCAGCGAAGAGGAAGATGTACCGGATGTCTCGCCAATTCAACCTGGACGACTCCTCAAGAGCCAGGTCTCCCCACTGCCCGGCAGGGGAAAGCTCCTTGCTCAGCGAAATCCCCAGTGCTTTCACGCAGGCAACCGCCTCTCGCAAGACCAGAGATGCGTCGCGGGAGGGGACCACCTCGGCAAGCGCCTCGATCTGACTCACAACATCTGCCGACAACAACTCTGGTCGTGCTGAGGATACCTCTCTGATCTCGTCAAGAGAGGTATCTACCATGTCCCAGCCCTCTCGGGTAAGCTCCTTCACGATCTGCAGCAGCCTGCCCACTATTGTCCACACGCTATAGGAAGTCTGCCATAGATAGGCATGATAGCGATCCAGTCGCGCGCTCTGTTCGGATTCAAGTCTGAGTGACTCGAGTGCCCTGTTCAGAGAACGGCACAGGTTGGCCGCCGCGTCTCCCTTGGGCAGATTCAATCGGCAGATTACGCGCTCGCTGCTCTCATCAAGCCATTTGAGGCCGAGTGTGTTGGAAGCGTTGTCGAATTCGGCTGACAAGACCGCACTGAGATCCACTGAGAACGCAACACGAGGGGAAGAGAAGAGGCCAACCGCCTTCTCGAACTCTATCCGCCTGTCAGTGAGCAGCAGCCTCCCCTTGCCCACCCTCTCCCATTTGACGCCTTTCAGATGGGCAAGCACTCGTTCTTCATCTTGCGGATCAGCCGTTGTCTGGTTGTGCTTGTCGCTCACAATAATATCGCGTCCTAGCTTGATCTCTTGTCTGACCTCAATCTGATGGTTTCAGACTTCACGTCAAGTATAACTTCTTCATGGTGCTTGGCGGCATACATCCTGAAGTAGTCCATTGCATACCTCGGTTTCACAGGGAGATCCGACCTGTCCACAGTGTGCTTCGTGCTCAGCTTCTCCCTGAGGTTGCGCTCCATGTTGTGGAAGTTTATGAGCGATTCGTTCACCTGGCTGTATTGCCCTACAACCTTCGCCTGATGCTCTATCGTTTGCACCGCCATATCGATGACGCTGAATCTACTGCTTATGGTAAGTCTTGACGATGCGGATTCCTTCGAACTCAGAAGCTGCTGAACATCAGCTGTAGCATGGCTGTTCTTGCCCCAGTTGTATTTTGGAGGGCATCTACGATCGTTATCAGCTTCGAACGCACTAATCTTGCGCGCAAGCTCATTCACTGTGTTTGTGGTCAGGTTGGCAAGCTTGTGGCTCTCCTCAACGATGTGGATCAGGTCCGCAAGAGTCCGGGAGCCTTTCACCGACTTGTCTACTCCATTCAGTTCCTCCACCATACGATGACATCTGGCCAGTGAGTCTGAATCGCCGATGGACTCAAACACCGGTATCAGATGACGTGTCACGACTTCCTTGGCCCTGACGGCCATGCCAATGATCCTGTCCGCAAGGTCGACGATAGAGCTCTCTATTCTGCCGTCGATGATTTGCAGATCCTCCAGAATGGTTCGGGCCGCATCTTCAAACCTCTCTTGATCCAGGAATCCATGTCCGATGTCGATAGTGGCCAATGAGAACTCGCGGTCGAACTCCTCCTTGACCGTATCGGCAAGCATGTCTCCCGCCGAGACCAGCTTGGTCGCAAGATCCCTGAAAGCACTGTTCAGGCGACGGTGCTCCTCAATCGCGTTCTCATAGGTGCCACCTTCTACTAGAGGCAGCCCCGCTTGAACGCCATCTTGGTCTACGGGGATGCCGAGGGCTCTTGCTCCATCGACTGTGGTCTCATAGGTGTGTCTGGAATCATCAAGGTAGTTCAGCAGCTTGGCCTCAAGCTGAAGTTGGAGTTGAAGAAGCTGCGATCGCATGTTTGAGAACTCTTTGCGGCTCGTCTCCAGTCGCGTGAGTCCCAAGGTCCGCATCCTCTCGAGCGTCAGAGCCTGCTTCTCTTCACACTCGGCGACAGCCGCCTTCTCGTCCTCCAGGTCCTTGTTTCGGCATACGGAAGCCACCTCCTTCATACGATCTCTCGCGTCATCGAGAAGACCGTAGAGATCCCGCGACAATATGGACAAATCACTCCCAATCTGAACCTTGAGGTCGCGCCGGATGAGCCAGGTCTCGATGCCGAAGCCGATGCCGCCAACAGCCAACATCATAGCCGTCAGGGCGGCGATGGGGCCCAGGCTTTCGAATGCCGTGTGATACTCCAGCGGCCCCCCCAGCAACTGCAAGGGCGCCAGAAACATTATCTCCATGGCGAGCAGTGAGGCCAACGGTGTCAATCGGCGAAACAGCAGCATTGTTTCCTCGGTCGCCCTCGTCAAACTGAGCAACGCCGGGGTTGCCACAAAGGCAATGATCATCGACAGGACCAGTGCAATCCCACCCCACCCTTCGACAAAATACGAACGGAATCCAAGATATACGGCTTCGCTATCGGCCTCCACACCCTGCAAGAAAGGGAAAGCCTCCTTGAGCGAACTCAAGCTCAGGTGGGGCAGAGAAGGTTGCTGGGCATCCCCGATGGAGAGAAACAAGGGCACGGTCTCGCCCTGGGCGACAGGGCTATCGGCCAAGAACAGAAAAGGCAAGTAGAAGGCCAAGAAAGCGAATACCCCCAGTCCTGCGCCAGCAGTCGAACCTCTGAGGCGGATCAGCCCAATGCCCGCCAGCAATGGGATAGAGAAAAGATAGGAGCTCGTGAGCAT
>JAZFSU010000046.1:0-5455 GCA_036446335.1 Dehalococcoidia bacterium
TCTTGCCGTCCTCGATTTCGTCGGGGTTCTTCATCCGCAGCCACTCGAAACACATACCACCCTTGCCGCCGAACTCGCATGCCAGGTCAGCGCGGCGAACGACCTCACCCTCGAACGCGGGTCCGTAGGCGACGGGAATCGGGACCTTGGCGATCTTGATCTTGATGCCTCGAAGCTCGACGCATCTTTGGACCAGACGCTCCGCTCTCTCCATGTCATCAGCACCCGGAATATCGTCGAACGGCATGCTGACCACGTGCTCGAACTGCGTGATTCCGGTGGGCAGTATGTTGGGAATCACCGTGTCGGTGAAGACCGGGAACCCGAAGTTGATCGCTCCCGCAGCCGCCGCGTACTTCCGGTCGTCGACCGGACCGAGGGCGAGCACGAAGGCGAAGCAGCGGAACTTGTTGTACAGGAGAATCCGCCGGAAGTCGCCCGGCTCGATGTTGCCGAAGCTCAGCGCGGCGCGTGTGGCAAAGCCAAGGGCGTAGATGGCCGCAGTCGTGTCCGAGCCGAAGGGCACGATGAAGGTGTCGTAGCCCATATCGATGCCCTCTTCCCTGAGCTGGTCCGCCACTGAGCGACCGTTGCTGTCGCCGAAGAGCAGAATGAGCTGTCCTCTGGACTGCAACTCACGCACTATCTTGACTGCGACCTCGTTGCTCTTCGCAGCACCTACGATTGCCGCAAAGCCGGGCATCCTGCCATCGACCAGTTGAATGCCCCAGCCTCTCATCTGGGCATCGTTGATGGGCCCGTTGTACTCTATGCCATTTTTCTTCTCGGGCTGTTCGCCTTTGGCGAAGCGCACTCCCTCGATGGCCTCGAAAGCGAAGAGTGTCGCTGCTCCGGCGTCCAAAGTCTCACCCAGATATGGCAGCCACAGGTTCTCACCGGGGACCGGCGGCAACAGGCTTCTCGCATAATCTATCACGGGGACCAGATCCCCCAGAGTCTCCACCTTGTGCCCCATCAGACCGTAGATCGTGGGCAGGTAGTAGACGGTCCCGCCACCTACCGAGTCCTTGAACTCGATTTTCGTGTCGGGACCCAGCTTCTGCAAAGCGTCCTGCAGCAACTCGTCCGCCTCCTGGACCGCTCCATGGGCGCCTCTGATCGCCGAGGTGGCAATGAACTTGGACATCTTCCTGTGCCTCCCTTAGTATCTTCGAAAATCTCCGGACATCGGTGCATCCATGGGGTTAGTCGCGGTCATACGGCTGGCTTTCTGGAATCCGGGGCTCGTTCCGCGAATCCTGTCCCCCAGGGAACAGACCGGAATCGCCCGAAGCACCTCCTGGGCCTGAGCGACGCGGCTCTCGTCGGCCTGGACGCCCACCACTATGCTTCCGGACGGGATTGAGTACTGGTAGTAGCTGACGGTATCCTCGGGAACGCCTATCTGCGTCAGTTTGCTGGGATCGGTTGCAGTCTTGACGTCGGCGCCGAGTTCTTTAGCTCTTTCCGCGCTCGCCAGGACTACTATCTCATCGTCCTTGAAACCCTTGGCCTTGAGGTCACCTATGGCTTGCTTCGCTTCCTGGGGCTCTCGGAAGAGCTTTGTTGCTGCTTTGGGCATGGCGAACTCCTTCTAGTTGGCTTGGATCGGGATTGGCTAAGAAATAGAGAGCCTTCCTCCCCTATGCGGTGTACACATAAGGACATGAAGGCTCGTCAAAGCATAGAAACGACAAAGATCCACTACCGTATGTAAATTCTATCACAAGCCGGATGGCCAGTCAATGCTGAGTGCCTGGTGCTTGAAGCTGCGCCTGGCAGTCAGCTGGTGGTGCATGACCGCTCCCCTGCGCTCGTGGCCCAGCCGCAATTGATGGCGTTGACAGGGACAGCAAGCTGAGGGGACAGGGATTGCGCGGTGTGTGCGGCAGCGCAAGGTCTGTCAGGAGCCAGGCGGGACACGTTTTGGAGGGAAAGGTATTTCTTGTGCGTTGACAGGGGCCTGTCGAATGCAGTACGTTGGATATACTCATGCGACACAGTCGCGGAACCCGATTGCCCGCTGATCCCTTAGAATTCGATCGCAGGGCTGCCGGCAAGGACTGCAAGACCCTTGCTGTGCGGCGAGGAGAGGGCTGAAGCTCGCAGCCCTCTCCTTTTCTCTGCCCGGAGAACGGGTTGTAGGCGTCCGGGATGGGCGCCGGCGCCTTCCACAAGCGCGCACTGCCTGTTGTTGCCCGCCAATAGTACCATCTTCCTATATGTGATCACCCAAACGGCCCATTGTTTGCCTGTGGACACCTATGCTAACGTCTGAGCATGTTGAGGAAGCTGCCCGAGGCTGAGGGCGAAGCGTCGAGGCGGGATCAGTCAATGAAGAGAAAGAAGACCGGGGAACTCGATATGGATGTGACCAGGGGAACCGTACTCATAGTCGATAGCGACGAGTCGGTTCGGAGCAGCATCTCTCGCGAGCTGCAAGCGAAGGGCCTGGAATGTGTGACCGCAGGTGGCCAAGAGGCTGTGGAGACGGCCTCGACTCAGGACTTCGACCTGCTGATCATGGGCCCGGGCAGGTCGGGGCCCTCGGAGATAGAGGTCATCGCCCAGATCGTCGCCGATCATCCCGAGACCGTAGTCGTGATGGCGGACACGGGTGCCGAGAGCCAAGTGACAGCCAAGACGACGAAACGCTCCAAGCACACCTACGTTGCTGATCCTGAAGGAATTGACCTTGATGCCCTCGCCTCGAGGGTTGAGAAGGCCCTGGAGAAGAAAAGACCGACATCAAAGAACGGGAACGGCGGGATCCCTGAACCGGTGGACATTCTTCACAGGCAGGCGCATGATCTTCGCGAGCGTGTGAAGGAATTGTCGTGCCTCTACGGCATTTCGAGTCTTGCTTCAAGACAGGACGCCTCATTGGATGACATATTGGCGGGAACAGTCAACCTGATACCTCCCTCCTGGCAGTATCCCGATGTAACTTGCGCACGAATCGTCAACAATAATCAGGAATTCTGCTCGGGCAACTTCGTCGAAACCCAGTGGAAACAGTCACGTGAAATCATTGTGCATGGCGAGCTGGTTGGCGCTGTGGAAGTCTGTTACCGGGAACAGAAGCCTGGTCTGGACGAAGGCCCGTTCCTGAAGGAGGAGCGGAAGCTGATCGATGCTATCGCTGAGCGATTGGGAAGGATTATCGAGCGCAAGCAGACTGAGGGGGAGCTTGCGGAAAGTCGCAACCGGCTTGAGGAGCTGGTCGACGAACGCACTGGGGAGCTTCGGACTGCCAATGAGCAGCTCCAGAATACAACCGACGAGCTCCGAGGTGTTAATGACAGGCTGCTGTCGGAGATCGTAGAGCGCGAGCAGGCTGATCAGCGCCTGAGGGAGCTCTACGAGGAGGAGAGGGGCTTGAGGCAGCAGTTGGAGGTGGAGTTCAACAAGAGAGTGGAGTTTACCAGGACGTTGGCGCATGAACTGAAGACGCCGCTGACATCCGTGCTGACATGCAGCGAGATGCTGCTCGCCAACCCAACAGTGGACCGGAGTATCGTACTGGCCAGAAGCGTCAACCGAAGTGCCATGAATCTGAATGAACGAATCGAAGAACTCCTGGACCTTGCGCGTGGAGAAATCGGTATGCTCAAGTTGAGGCTCGAACCGCTTGACCTGCTCCAGTTGCTTCGGGACATCGGGAATGAAATGGGACCAATCGCTTCCAGCGAAGAGCAGACTCTGATCCTGGACTTACCTTCGTCTCTTCCGCTGATCAAGGCTGACGGACAAAGGGTTGAGCAGATTGTGGCCAACTTGCTTAGCAACGCATTCAAGTTCACCCCTGAGGGCGGGAGGATCACCCTGCGAGCTGCAGAAAAGGAAGCAGCCGTAGTGATCGAGGTCAAAGACACAGGCCCGGGGATCAGCAGATCGGAGCAGGAGCGCATATTCGATCCATACCATCGTCTGGACGATGACAGAGCGCGGTTGAGTGGGCTGGGGCTGGGACTCGCTCTCAGCAAGACACTGGCCGAACTCCATGGAGGACACATATCGGTGAGAAGCCGTCCGGGCCACGGCTCCACCTTTACTCTGGCGCTTCCGCTTGAAGGAGCGAAAGCGCGAATAGAATCGGCGGAACAGCCGAATGCCACATGGAAGGTGCTCCTCATCGAAGACGACAAGGACATCATAGGATCCGTGTCATTGGTACTCGATACGCTCTGGCCCGAGGCTCAACTGGTCTCATCGAGACGTGGTGAGAAGGGAGTGGGGCTGGTGGAAACCGAGAAACCGGACGTGGTCCTTCTCGATCTCGGGCTTCCTGACATGACGGGTTTCGAGGTGCTCAGACAGATTCGTCTCTTCACACATGTCCCTGTCATTATCCTCAGCGTGAAGACTGAAGAGGAAGACATCGTCAAGGCGCTTGAACGTGGCGCGGACGACTACCTGACGAAGCCGTTCAGGCAAAAAGAACTGGTGTCGCGCCTGCAGGTCCAGGTGCGAAAGCAGTTGCCCATCAGTGAAGAGGCCATCCAGGTCTGCGGGCCGTTGCGACTCGATCCGTCCACGTCTCAGGTCGTGTGCCACGGAAGAGAGACAAATCTGACCACTATTGAGAGCCAGATACTTCAGTGCCTCATAGGATATGCAGGCCACGTGGTGAGCCATTCTCGCATCTCTGAGATTGTGTGGGGCGAGGACTATCCCGGGACGTCCGAAAGTCTCAGAGTCCACATCCGCAGACTGAGGGAGAAACTCGAAGAAGATCCCGGCAATCCGCAGCTTATCCTCACAAGACCCGGTATTGGATACCTGCTGGCAAGACCAGGATAGAGTCGCCGTCAATTGCCGACGGTGAGTGCGCGGAGCGTCCCCCGAAGCGGGCTGGCTGTTGATCCAGTCCTCGTTCACACCACGTCAGGAACATCGCCCGACTCTTCGAGCGGCACGGCGTTCATTCGATCCGACTTGCCGGAGCCGATGACATCAACCCTCTTGTTGTCCTGCAATCCCCCCGGAAGCCGTCAACATAACGCGAGCGCTTCGATCTCGGAAACGGCTGCTCATTCCCGTGGTCCCAGGCAATGCGCTGCAAACAAGCCTTCCCCCACAGCGGATCGTCGACTCCATCCGAAATCGTAACGCCTTTCGTAACAGTCGCTTAACAGTTTCGCAACCCCAGCTTGGTAGACTCCTGTTCATGAGGATATCGCTGTACATGATTTCATTCGATTGCTCAGCGCAGCACTGGGAAGCATGCAACTGGGAAGGCCAGCGCGGGTGTCGAATATTTGCAGCTGGCTCCACTTTTCCAACACTCACGAAAAGGCCACGATAACAGGGAACATTGGGCAAGTGCCCGGGAAGCCGAAACAGGGAAGGGGGGATGAGCATGACAGATGAAGGAGCGCCGTGAGGCATTGGACAGGCAACACGGCCGGTGGCCAGCAAAGGCATAACAGTCACTCTGGAGACAGTACAACCG
>JAZFSU010000047.1:0-5391 GCA_036446335.1 Dehalococcoidia bacterium
ATTACCGGTGACAGGCCGGTGGCTGCGCCCGAATATGGCTGGATTTGTTGCCAGGCAGACGATAGGAGGATCAAAGGATGGACCCAATAGAAAGCTTCCAGAAGGTGGTGGCCGATCGCCATCAGTACGCCAAAGACTGGAAGCAGAGAACCGGAGGGAAGGTCATCGGGGGGCTGTGCACATATGTGCCGGAGGAGATCATATATGCCGCCGGCATGCTACCGGTGCGAATCCTGGGAAGTCACGAGACGCACGACATGACCGACGCGTACATTTCAAGCATATACTGCCCTTTCTGCCGCGACGCCCTGGCCCAAGGGCTGCTGGGACGATATGACTACCTGGACGGCTTGGTTCATGCTCGGAGTTGCGTCCACATCCGCAACACTTTCGTCAACTGGAAGAACCACGTGCCAATCGATTTCACATACCTGTTATTCATGCCCGCGCACGTGCAAAGCCGACACTCAAAGCCGTTCTTGACCGAGGAATTCGCTGATTTCAGAGATGCGTTGGCGCAGCTGGCCGGGAAATCAGTTTCGCAGGATGACCTGGACAACGCAATCGAGGTCTACAACACGAACCGGAGGTTGATGAACCAGATCTACGAGATGAGAAAGGCCGACACCCCGCCAATCACTGGCGCCGAAGCCATGGAGATGGTTATCGCGAGTCAGCTCATGGACAAGGCGGAACACAACAAGTTGCTGGAGCAACTCATAGCGGAGCTCCCCAACAGAAGCGTCGAACGCGAGACGGGCTCGCGGCTGATGCTGGTCGGCAGCGAAATGGACGATATCAATTTCGTCAGGCTGGTGGAGGAGCTGGACGCCACCTTCGTCGTCGATGAGCACTGCAGCGGCACGAGGTACTTCTGGACTGAGATCGTTCCCGAGGACAACCGCATGGCTGCGATCGCAGCCCGATACATCGACAGACCAGCCTGCCCGCCCAAGGACTGGCCGGAACGGCGTCGGCTGTCATTCGTCCTGAAGCTGGCTCAGGAATACAATGTCGAGGGCGTTATTCTGTTCCAGCAGAAGTTCTGCGACCCGCATGAGTTTGACATACCTCCCCTTCAACAGATCTTCGCTGATAACAACATACCGACGCTCTTCCTGGAGTTCGATGTCACAGTGCCCTGGGGGCAATTCCGCACACGCATTGAGGCATTCTTGGAAATGCTCATGTTCGAGATGGTATAGAGCGCAACCCCGTCGATCGAAAGCACCTGATGGAGGCACCGATGATGACGACAAAGGCGAAGTACAAGACGAAGCCCTTGGACTGCTGGCCGAAGGCCAAGGAACTGGTAATCGAGCACTACAAGGAGATAGCCACTGCCAAAGAGGATGGGAAGATCCTGGTCAGCGGCTGTGCGGCCTCGTGCCTGGCTCTGCCGGCCGGGCTTGGCGATTTCGTATACCTGGGAGGCGAGCCCTACGGAGCCATGGTGGCCCATGACCCGTCGTTCTCCGTCCCGGCCATGGAAGCGGCTGAGGCGAAAGGGTTTTCGCGCGACATGTGCGGCTACATGCGCAATTACCTCGGCTCAATGTTCCTGGACAAGTACTACTTCACAGGCGGTCCCTGGCCCAAAGCCGACTTCTGCTTCGGCAGAAGCTTCTGCGATGCCGGACATGCGTCCTGGTATAGAGCGGTGCATGAGTACGAGGGTATTCCCTATTTCTGCTATGACGAGCCCCAGGGCTTCTCGTGGGACGGCAGACTTGAGCAGAAGAAAGAGTATGTGGCGGCCCAGCTGTTCGATGGCATCGAGTGGATGGAGAAGGTCACCGGGAGAACCTATGACGATGAGAAGCTCATCGACGCACTCAAGAATTTCTTCCGCACCGAGGCCCTGTGGGGTGAGATATGCCTGCTAAACGCTGCCGTCCCCGCGCCGTTGGACCTCAAGACCATGCTGGCACTGATGCCCATCTCGATGCTGAGACGAAACGAGAAATGTGCCGTCGATTTCATGTTGGAGCTCCGCGACGAAGTCAATGATCGGATCGCTGAGGGCATAGCTGCCGTGGCTACGGAGAGATGCAGGCTCGCCACAAACGCGCCGCCTCCCTGGAGCTTCCTCAAGATGTTCCGCCACCTGGAGACCTTCGGCGTCTGCTTCGTGGGCACGTTAGTGTACACAATCAACTCCGGCGAGGTCAAGTTCCTTGAAGATGGCACGGTAGTCCCCGCAGTTCCTCCGGAGGAGCGGGGCTGGCCCGCCATGAAGACCCGCGAGGACGCGATAAACACCCTGGTACGGTGGCTGTTCGAGCACCCATTCGGGTTCGCGGTCGACTGGGACGGATACCTAGTGAGTGTGGCCAAACACTGGAACGTCGACGGGATGGCCCTCTTCCTCAACCGTGGTTGCCCACTAATGAACACGGGCCTGCAGGACTCCAAACGAGCCCTCCAGAAAGCCGGAGTGCCGGTGACCATCTATGAAGGCAACTTCGCGGACTGTAGGGACGTTGACGAGACGCTGGTGCTGGACCGAGTGGAAGCGTTCCTCGAAGGACTGGGTATCTCGAAACTGCCAGAGTCCTGATTTCGGCCAGCCGGGAGAGGGAACGAGGCTGGGCCTCAGTGCGCTGTTGCACGTAGACGCCGGGTGGGCAGAGTTGGGCAATTGTGTTTGTGCCTGAGGCGGACGAGCCGCGCGGGATGCCAGGCCTAGGCCGTGGCCAGGACTCCGTGGCAACACAGGATAGACGATCATTGCGGGAGGCATCCGATGGTAGAATCACAGGCTCGCTATTTCGATGCTCTATATGACGTGGCCAGGGCTGTAAACTCCACGCTGCATGCCGAGGAGGTTCTCTCCACAATCGTGAAAGCCGCTACGGAGGCAACCAACGCCAAGGGCTGCTGTCTCCTGCTTCTCGACGACGAGAAGAAGCGGCTCGTACACAGCGCCGACTATGGGTTGAGCGACAACTACATACGCAAGGGGGAGCTTCTGGCTGATCGCAGCCTCGCCGACACGCTGAAAGGCGAACCGGTTGCTGTGACCGACGTCTCAAGCGATCCCAGGATCCAGTACCCCGCTGAGGCCGCACAAGAAGGAATAGGCAGCCTGCTCTGCGTGCCTCTCGCAGCGAGGAATGTGACCATAGGTGAGATGCGGATATATCGCGCCGAGAAGCAGGACTTCCCCGCAGACATGGTCAAGCTGCTGACCGCAATTGCCAACCTCAGCGCCATTGCCATTGATAACAGCAGGATACATGAATCCCTCAAGAAGGCCCATGACGTATGCCGTATGGAACTCTGGCACTGGCAGCCATAGCTGGGCAAGTGTGGCGTGCCTTCCATGTGCCCATGGGCCGTCGCCTGGAATTGCGACACCATTGCACGGATGAGAATTTCGGCGCACAGGTAGCGATTCGGTCCTGGCAGCGTGATGACGCGGGCAATCGCAGTATAGTGTCAAGGAATGTCTGTCGTCGGAGCGCAATGAAGGTTTCGCACTTTCGAGTTCGCTTTCCGGCACATTCGTCTTGAGAGCGACCACTAGTGCATTGACAGAAGGAGCGGCGATGAGATTCGAGACAGCGGCAATCCATGCTGGAGGCAGGCCCGATCAGATGTATGGCGCCATCTCCGTGCCGATTTATCAGACATCAACCTTCGCGTTCGAGGATGTCGGCAAGACGAGAGGCTATGACTACTCTCGCACCTCCAATCCCACGAGACGAGTCCTGGAAGATACGATCGCACAGCTCGAAGGCGGAGATGCGGGATTCGCCTTTGCGACAGGCATGGCCGCTGAGGCGACTATTGCCCACCTGCTCAAGCCAGGGGACCATGTGGTCTCGGGAGATGACGTATACGGAGGCACCTACCGGCTGTTTCAGCACGTAATGCGGGACTTCGGAGTCGAGGTCACCTTTCTCAGATTGGACGACAAGGCGAGGATCGAAGACGCACTACGCCCCAACACCAAAATGCTATGGCTGGAGACTCCCTCGAACCCGCTCCTGAATATAGTCGACATCGAGATGATCGTTGACATAGCCAAAAGGCACAACCTGTTGACGGCGGCGGACAACACCTTCGCCACTCCGTATCACCTCAGGCCCATCGAGTATGGAATCGATATCGTTGTTCACTCCACGACCAAGTACCTGAACGGGCACTGCGACGTCGTGGGAGGAGCTGTGGTAACCAGCAACGAGGACCTCAGCGAGCGGGTCCAGTTTCTCCTCAACGCGATGGGAACATGTGCGTCACCGTTTGACTGCTGGCTCGTACTGCGGGGCCTCGAGACTCTGCCGGTGCGAATGAGGCAGCACGAGAAGAACGCCTCCGCTGTAGCCAACTATCTCAAGAGTCATCGCGCGGTGAAGAGGGTGTACTATCCGGGCCTCACCGACCATCCCGGACACGAGATCGCGAAGAGACAGATGACCGGCTTCGGGGGAATGGTTTCATTCGAAATCGACGGCGACTCCGATACTGTCGACTCATTCTTGAGAAGCTTGGAAATCTTCGCCCTGGCTGAATCGCTCGGAGGCGTTGCTTCATTGGCCGAGCGCCCGGCAACGATGAGTCACGCTTCGATGCCGGAGGAATACAGACAGGCGGTGGGAATAAACAGCGAGTTGGTCAGGCTGTCCATAGGCTTGGAGAACGTAGACGATTTGATCGAGGATCTGGGCAGAGCGCTCGGGTCCAGCTGATGAGGGTGGAGACATGACGTACGCCAAGGCTCTGCGGTGCCGCAAGTGCGGCCGGGAGTATCCGCTCGAGCCCGTCAACATATGCGAATCCTGCCTCAGTCCTCTGGAGGTCAGTTACGACTACAAAGCCCTAGCAGATGTGATCAGTCGGGAGAAGCTGGCTGCTGGGCCCACGAGCATGTGGCGCTATCGCGACTTGCTCCCAGTAGTGGGCGACGAGGTGGATATCGGAACTGGTTTCACGCCCCTCCTCAAGGCCGACAACCTTGGACGTGAGTTGGGCCTTGACCACCTGTACATCAAGAACGATTGCCTCAACCCAACCTACTCGTTCAAAGACAGAGCGGTGTCCGTCGCTGCCACCAAGGCCCGTGAGTTCGGGTACGACACCATAGCGTGTGCATCAACGGGGAACCTGGCAGCCAGCGTTGCGGCACACGCCGCCAAGGCAAACATCAGGGCATACGTTTTCGTCCCCTCCGATCTCGAGGTGGGCAAGCTGGTTGGCACAGCTATCTACGATCCTGTAGTGGTCAAGGTCGAAGGAAGCTATGATGACGTGAATCGTCTTTGTGCTAAGGTCGTTCAGAAATACAAGTGGGGATTCATCAACATCAATCTCAGGCCATATTACGCGGAGGGAAGCAAGACTCTGGGCTTCGAAGTGGCAGAGCAACTGGGATGGCGTGCTCCTGAC
>JAZFSU010000048.1:0-6643 GCA_036446335.1 Dehalococcoidia bacterium
TGGCCGCCACCGCCGGGACGGGCGGGCCGAGCGCGGCCGCTGCCTTTGCGCACAGAAGAAACATACACCTTGTTGAAGGCAAGGCGAAGGTGGTGATCGAAGCGGAGCCAGGCATGGTTGGCGCTGCGAAAAAGGCAGCGGTGGCTCTGGGTGCAGACATCGATGCTACCTACGAGAACCTGGTGCGTGTTCTGGCGCCCGTTTCCAGTCTGACGGCTCTTGCCAACAACCCCGCCATCCGGCTCGTGCGCCAGCCCCAGAAACCGGTCCCTCTCGCTGTCAGCGAGGGCATGACTCTGATCGACGCCGATGACTGGCAGAGCGCCGGTTTCACCGGAGCGGGGGTGAAAATCGGAATCGTAGATATCGGCTACGCCGGCTACGCTGCCCTCAAGGGCACGGAACTGCCCGCCTCGGTCACGACCCAGTGGTTCGGCAGCGGGGGTACGGAAGGCAGCAGCGTCCACGGCACGGCCGTCGCCGAGATCATCTATGACATCGCCCCGAACGCTGAATTCTATCTGACCAACGTCGACGATGGTATCGACTTCGGCAACGCGGTCGACTGGCTGATAGCGCAGGGGGTCGATGTCATCTCGTGCTCACTGGGCTGGATCCTCACCGCTCCCGGCGACGGCACCGGCCATGTCAGCGATAAGGTCACCGAGGCCCGAGCCGCCGGCATCCTCTGGGCCAACTCCGCGGGCAACCAGGCCCGCCGCAATTGGGTGGGCCCCTGGGTGGACACTGACAGCAACGGCTGGCACGACTTCGCGCAGTCACCGCGTGACGAATCGAACGCCATTTACGCTTACGCCGGATACTCCATAGTCGTCGGCCTGAGGTGGGACGATACCTGGGGAGCTTCCGGCAACGACTATGACCTCTATCTGTATAAGCAGGGCGGTCCCCCAGTCGCTTATTCGTTGTACGAGCAGAACGGCAATGACGATCCCGCCGAGTTCATCAGCTTCACGGCCCTGTCACCGGGCTGGTACCACATCGTGATAGCGGCATATTGCGGTCCCCCTCCGGGTAACAACTGTCCCGACCCCGTCAACTTCCAGTTGATGACCTTCAGCTTTGACCTTCAGTATCAGAACGCCTCTCACAGCATCATGGAGCCGGCCGACTCCCCCGGCGCTGTGGCCGTGGGTGCGGTCCCCTGGGCCAACCCGACATCTCTGGAGGTCTTCAGCTCGCAAGGTCCCACCGCCGACGGCAGAACGAAGCCCGACCTTGTTGCCCCGGACGGCGTCACCACGATAAAGTACGGGCCAGGCAACGGTCAGCCCTACGGTGCGGGAGGAACAGGCTTCTTCGGCACCTCCGCGTCGGCCCCGCATGTCGCGGGAGCTGCCGCGCTGGTGAAGAACGCCTATCCCTCCTACACTCCGGCTCAGGTGCAGTCCTTCCTCGAGACGCGCGCGATAGACCTGGGCGTAGCGGGAAAGGACAACTTGTTCGGCTCAGGCATGCTCAATCTGGGTGCGCCTCCGGTGATCACCGAGCCACCCGCTGTGACCACCAATGCCGCAACGGACGTGACCACGAACTCAGCGACCTTGAACGCCACTCTTGATGGCCTTGGCACCGCATCACCCGTCAACGTTTCGTTCCAATGGGGAACCACAATCGCCTACGGGAACAATACGGCTCCCCCCCAGGCTATGACCGGCACCGGCAACGTCACCGCCGGCCTCACCGGCCTCCAGCCGGGCACAACGTATCACTTCAGGGCCAAAGCAGCGGGCGACGGCACCACCTTCGGGAGCGACCAGACCTTCGAAACGTGCGTTCCGGGCGACGCCAACATGGACGACATCATTGATGGCCGCGACGTCATCAGAGCCAAGAAGATCATCCTGGGGCTGGAGGACGAGACCTGCGGCGCTGATGCCTACGAGGACGGCGTCATTGACGGTCGCGACGTCATAAGGATCAAGAAGATGATCCTGGGAATAGCCGACCCTTAGGCCATGACATCGGTGGAATCCAGCGATAGTGACGCCAGGCGGTCAGGGCAATAGCCAAAGCTCCGCTCGTGTGAGCGCCGCGAGTCGCTACTTGGGCTCGTCCGATCGAGCCCCCTCCCCACTCCACCACTTGCCCACGGACTCGCTCCAGCTCAGGCCCAGCCCGGCCCAGAACTTCTGGCCCTCCTCGACAAGCATGTCCCAGGGAAAATCAGCGTAGTGGCCATGGTCCAGCACGTACTCGATGTGCGGCCTTCCCTTTTGATCACAGGGCGAGTCTTTGGCATCATTCACGCCGTCGAACTCCACCGGGACAAACCCGTTCCGCTGGCACTTCTGCAGGTCATACGCTGGACTGGCGTGGACCCAATTCCCCTCGACAAACAGCTCGGCGTAGCCATGGTAGATGAGCAGGTTCTCACCGCCTATCAGCTTGCGGAACTTGTACGAGAGAAGATGGTCCCGGATGTCAGCGAATCCCAGCCGGGCCGGGATGCCCGTGGCCCTGGCAAGCGCCACGAGGAGGATGGCCTTGTGGGTACAGAATCCGTCGCCCTTCTTCAGCGTCCCGCTCGCCTTGTAGTCCTCGGGAACGTATCCTGCCGCATATGGCTCGTGCTTGATCCCGTCTCTGACGAAGTAGAAGAGGGCCATGGCCTTCTCCCTGCTCGTCTCCAGGCCCTCTGTCAGCGCTCCGGCTTTTTCCAGGATCGGCTTCGCGTCGCAGTCGATAACATCTGTGCTGCGCAGGTACTCGTCCATCACATCAATGATAAACGTGCGCTCGATCGCCGTCAAACCTGACCCAGCTGCGGTGGGTGCCTGCATGATCGCGCAGCACCTCAATCTGCGGATTGGCCGGACCACATGTCTGTTGTCATTGCGAGGAGCCTCAAGGGAACCGAAGGGCGACGCGGCAATCTCTAATACGAGAAGGGAGATTGCTTCGCTCTGCTCGCAATGACATGCAAATCCGTCAGTTGGCCATAGTCACCAATGAGGTGATCGTCTTGATGGTACGCCCACGGATTAGGGTAGTACCCCTCAAGTTGACAGCTTCTATATAATGTCCCTAAAGGATCGAGCGGGTCGGAGGTGGGCGCATGGAAGCTAATGCCAAGTACGATGAGAAACCCTGGCTGAGATTCTATCCCGAACAGGTCCCGGCAACTGTTGACGTTCCCGAGCGCTCCCTGCCCGACGTCTTCGATGAGGTGTCCGCCAAATACGCAGACAAGACAGCGATCATATTCTATGGTAACAAGATACGCTTCAAGCAGCTGAGAGAGGATGTCGACAGGTTTGCCACAGCCCTGCACGATCTGGGAATCAGAAAGGGCGACAAAGTCGCGCTCTATCTGCTGAACAGTCCGCAATATGTCATCGCCTACTTCGGCGCCCTGAAGGCCGGGGCGACGGTGACGCCCATCAGCCCGGTCTATACCAGCATCGAGGTGAAGCACCAACTCGAGGACAGCGAGGCCACCACCATTGTGTGCCAGGACTTCCTCCACGAGAACGTTGAGAGGGCAGGAGCGAGCCTGAAGAACGTGATCCTGACGGATATCGGCAAGTACCTGCCCTTCTCGAAGAGACTGATTGGGAAGAGCTCCCTGGGAAGGTACGCCAAGATGGAGGCGCCGAGTCAGAAGGTCATCGAGAGCCGAGGATTCCACCAGTTTCAGAAGCTGCTCCAGAAGTATCCTCCCAATCCCCCGAGAATCGAGTTCGACCCCAAGGAGGATATTGCAGTTCTCCCCTACACGGGGGGGACCACGGCCCTGCCCAAAGGAGCCGTGCTGACCCACCACAACCTTCTGGCCTGCCAGATGCAGATGCTGGCCTTCTTGCCCGTGTACGAGGAGGGCAAGGAGGTCGTCCCGGCCCTGCTGCCCTTCTATCACATATACGGCCAGGTAGTGGTCATGTTGAACGGACTGATTCTGGGCTCGACCCTGATCCTGTTCACCACGCCCGATCTGGATGAAGTCCTGTCCGCCATGACGAGGTACGGCGCAACAGTGTTCTACAGCGTTCCTACCGCGTACCAGTTCCTCAAGGACTACGACAAGACCGAGAGGTTCAACTGGAAAGGGCTCAAGATCCTCACCAGCGGCGCAGATACCCTCCACCAATCAACCATCGACGACTGGGAGAGACGGACCGGGGCCAAGATCCAGGAGGGATACGGTCTCACTGAGTGCAGCGCCGTCTCTCACCTCAATCCCTTGGGGAGATCCAAGGTTGGCTCATTCGGCGTCCCCCTGCCCAACATATCCGCAGCGGTGATCGATCCTGAGACACATGAATTCGTCCCTCCCGGAGAGATCGGCGAGATGCTCATCAGCGGACCAAACGTCATGAAGGGCTACTGGAAGAGGCCGGAGGAGACCAGGAGCACTCTGATCCAACTGGAAGGCAGGACGTGGCTCAGAACGGGCGACCTCGTCCGGATGGACGACGAAGGCTATTTCTTCTTCTACGACCGGATGAAGGACATGATCAAGTACAAGGGGTATTCGGTCTTCGCCAGGGAGATAGAGGAGGTCCTGCACCGGCACCCGCAGGTCAAGGCCGCGGGGGTTGTGGGCGTTCCCGACCCCAACGTGGGCCAGATGATCAAGGCGATTGTGGTCCTCCAGACTGAGGCCAGAGGCAAGGTATCGGAGGAGGAGATGATGCAATACTGCGCCGAGAACCTGGCCCACTACAAGGTCCCGAAGACAATCGAATTCAGGGGCGAGCTCCCCAAGACCGACGTGGGCAAGGTGTCACACAGAGAGCTCAGGGAAGAGCTGGATGACTGACCAGGAGAACCACCCCCTCTTCGAGGTCGAGAACCTGACAAAGAGCTTCGGAGGCCTGACTGCGATCAAGTCCGTCAGCTTCAAGATCAACAGGGACGAGATGGTGGGGCTGATCGGCCCAAACGGGGCGGGCAAGACCACACTGGTGCGTCTCATAACAGGCATACTGAAGCCCGACTCGGGCAAGATAAGATTCAAGGGCAAGAACATCACCGGAGCCAAGCCCTGGACCATAGTGAACCAGGGAATAGCGGGAACATTCCAGGTTACCCGGCCGTTTCGCCGCCTGCCCATCATCGCCAACGTCATGGTGGCCTGCCTCTCCCCCAGGGCTCAAAAGAGGGGCGAATGGGTCAAGACCGTCGAGGCGAGGGCGATGGATGCGCTGGAGTTTACCGGCATCTCCGACCTCGCGCTGGAACCGGCTTCAAGCCTCTCCCACGGTGATTTGAGGCGTCTGGAGATGGCACGAGCAATTGCCACCGATCCTGAGCTCCTCCTTCTGGACGAACCGTTCAGCGGCCTGAATCCCGCCGAGACCGAGCTGCTGGCAAAATCGATAAGGAGGCTGCACAAAGGAGGCAGGTTCGGCAGGCTGCACAGTGAAGGACCCACCATGATCATTATCGAACACAAGCTGGCGGAGCTCATGCGGATTGTCGATAGAGTGATCGTGCTCGATTTCGGGGAGCTGATCGCCGACGGGACGCCGGAGGAGATAGTCAAGAATGAGCGGGTAATCGAGGCCTGCATGGGCAAGGGGGTCTGTTAGCGTGCTCCTGGAGGTGAGAAACCTGAAGGTCTGCTTCGCCACGGCCGTGCTGCTGAACGACCTCAGCATGAACGTCGGAGACGGCGAACTGGTCAGCTTGGTGGGGCCGAACGGTGCCGGGAAGTCGACGCTGCTCCGAACGATAACAGGGCTCGTGAGATGGGAGAAAAACACGCTGAGAGGATCACGGGCCGGAGATATTACCCTGGAGGGGACCGTAAGCTTCGCCGGGGAGAGGATCGACAATCTGCCGGCACACGACATCGTGAGGAGGGGCCTGGTACACTGCCCGGAGAGAGCACGGGTCTTCGCGGAGATGACGGTTGCCGACAATCTCAAGGCCGGCGCCTATCTGTGCAGCAGAAGAGAGATACGGACGCGGCAGGAGATGGTCTACCAGCTGTTTCCCGTACTCAAGGAAAGAGGAAAACAGGTGTCCGGAACGCTGTCCGGCGGAGAGCGCCAGATGCTCGCCATCGGGAGGGCGCTGATGGTCCGGCCCAAGCTCTTGTGCATCGATGAGCCCTCGACAGGGCTGGCCTCCAAGCTCAAGGACGAGCTATTCAAGCGCATCGCTGAGATCCGCGAGTCAGGCATCTCGGTCCTCTTGGTCGAGCAGGACGTAGGCTTGGCATTCGAGCTGGCCAACCGGAACTACGTTCTTTCTCACGGAAGGGTGATCGCCGAAGGCACGGGCGACGATTTGCTCAAGGACGAATCGATCAGAAAGACGTATCTGGGTCTGTAGGGTCGTGACTCTCGTCACGGCGCAGCCTTCGCTGCCACAGGAGTGGCAACGCTACTTCCTTCGCCATCCATGTTCCATCTGTCATTCCGGCGCATGCGGGAATCCACTTGCGCTGCCGCTCATGGTTCGACCGGGTCTGTAGCGTCGTGACTCCCGTCACGGCGCAGCCTTCGCTGCCACAGGAGTGGCAACGCTACATCATTCGCCATCCATGTTCCATCTGTCATTCCCGCGCAGCTTGTGCCTGCGGAAGCAGGCAGCGGGAATCCACTTGCGCTGCCGCTCGTGGTTCGACCGGGTCTGTAGCGTCGTGACTCCCGTCACGGCGCAGGCCGCATTG
>JAZFSU010000049.1:0-9801 GCA_036446335.1 Dehalococcoidia bacterium
CCACGAGCGAGCTCGTTTTCCGCAATTGCCGTGTGCCCAAGGAGAATCTTCTAGGCAGAGAGGGAGCCGGGTTCATCGTCACCATGAAGACGCTCGACTCCTCCCGCCCCGGAGTCGGCGCACTGGCCGTCGGCCTGGCGCAGGGCGCTCTGGAGGCCGCTGTGGCCCACGCCCGGCAGCGCGAACAATTCGGCCATCCTATCTCAGCCATCCAGGCAGTGCAGCATATGCTGGCCAACATGGCGATGGAACTGGAAGCTGCACGGGCTTTGGTCTACGCAGCAGCCAAGATGATAGACAGCGGAGCCAAGAACTTCAGCGAGGAAGGGGCGATGGCCAAGGTCTTCGCCACCGACATGGCTATGAAAGTGACTACCGACGCCGTGCAGGTCTTCGGCGGCCCCGGGTATATGCGCGACTACCCGGTAGAGAAGATGATGCGGGACGCCAAGATCAATCAGATCTACGAAGGCACGAACCAGGTGCTCAGAAACGTCATCGCGCTCGAGGTGCTCAAGAGAAAGGCACTGCGGGAATGAACATCATCGTCTGCATCAAACAGGTGCCCGGCACCACCGAGATAAAGATCGATCCCGAGACCAACACGCTGGTCCGTGAAGGCGTGGAAAGCATCATAAACCCCTTCGATGCCTTTGCTCTGGAAGAAGGCGTCCGACTTAGGGAACGGTGTGGCGGCAAGGTCACCGCTGTAAGCATGGGACCTCCCCAGGCGGAAGCCGCGTTGAGGGAGGCCATCTCCCTGGGCGCTGACGGGGCCATCCTTCTCTGCGACCGCGCTTTCGCCGGCTCGGACACCTGGGCCACCTCATACGTCCTTTCCAGGGCCGTCGCCAAGATGGCCGACTATGACGTGGTGATCTGCGGCCGCCAGACCCTTGACGGCGATACCGGCCAAGTAGGTCCGGAGCTCGCCGAGATGCTGAAGATACCCTTCGTGGCGTACGTCAGCAAGGTTGACGATGTGGGAGACGGCCATATGAGGGTTCAGAGGATGGTCGAAGAGGGCCACGAGGTCATCGAGATTCCCCTGCCTGCTGTGATCACAGTGGTCAAGGAGATCAACGTGCCTCGCCTGCCGTCCCTGCGCGGATCGATGAAGGCCAAGACCGCCCAGATACCGGTCTGGACTGGGGAAGACATTGGTTCTGAGCCGGACAAGTCCGGCATCGCCGGATCCCCTACACGGGTGGTGAAGGTGTTCTTTCCCAAGAGGACGACGAAGAGCGAGATGATCCAGGGAACGCCGGAACAGCAGGCGGAGCAGCTCGCAGCAAAGTTGGAGGGCGTAGTGTAGCCCCCGTCATGTGTTGCACATCCCCACACAAGGGGCCAGCAACGTTCACAGTGATCGAGCGACCCTGGCATTGATCCCCGGAGAAGCAGGACAGCAATATTATGTAAACCATATCGGCTGCTTCCCGAGTTCTAGTACGAGACGAGGAACAGGATGACAATACGGATAGATGCTGAGAAATGCACCGGCTGCGGATCGTGCGAACCTGTATGTCCCTTCGGAGTGATTGAGGTAGTTGACGATGTCGCGCAGGTCAAGGACGGCTGCAACCTCTGCGGCGCATGCGTAGAGGCGTGCAGCTTTGACGCCATAGCCATTGAAACGGTTGAGCAGGAGGTGGCCGAAGGCCACCGCGGGGTCTGGGTGTTCGCCGAGCAGCGGAGCGGGAAGCTGAAGACAGTGTCTCACGAGCTGGTGTCCGAGGGCCGAAAGCTCGCCGACAAGCTGGGTACAGAGCTGAGCGCAGTGTGCATTGGCCACAACGTGGCAGGCGTGGAGCAACTGATTTCGTCCGGCGCCGACAAGGTATTTCTGGTAGATGACCCGTCGCTGGCCGATCACCACGAGGACCTGTACACTTCAGTGCTCACCGATCTCATTCTGAAGCACAAACCGGAGATACTGCTTGCCGGTGCCACAGCCATGGGCCGCTCGTTCATCCCGAGAGTCGCCGCCATCCTCCAAACAGGGCTCACCGCCGACTGCACCGGGCTCGATATCGATCCCGAGAGCAAGCTCTTGCTGCAAACGCGGCCAACGTTTGGCGGCAACGTGATGGCCACCATCGTGTGCCAGGCAAGAAGGCCGCAGATGGCTACCGTGCGTCCTCACGTGTTCAAGATGGGACAGCCGGATCAACAGCGTCGCGGCGAGATGATAAAGGTGAACTTCAACGGAGAGTCCGTCACCTCCAGGACCAAGCTGCTCGACTTCGTCGAGGACCTGACGGAGAAGGTCAAGATTGACGAGGCGGAGATCATCGTCTCCGGCGGCCGCGGATTGGGGAGCCCGGAGAACTTCCAGATAGTCAGGGAGTTGGCCGAAGTTCTGGGCGCCGCGTTGGGCTCGTCACGTCCCCCGGTAGACGATGGGTGGATCCCCTATTCGCATCAGGTCGGCCAGACGGGGAAAACCGTGTGTCCCAAGCTTTACATCGCCTGCGGCGTGTCAGGAGCCGTCCAGCACCTCGCCGGCATGCAGACGGCCGACTGCATCGTTGCTATCAACGACGACCAGAACGCCCCCATCTTCGAGGTCGCAACCTACGGAATCGTGGGCGACCTGTTCAAGGTCGTTCCCATATTGACCGCAAGGCTGAAGAATTCCCGGGGCCAAGCGTAGCAGGTCGGCGCCGCGACGCGGACCTGGGCCCTCGACATTTCACACCCGCACCTGCATGCCATCGTAGGCAAAGTGAATACCCTTGCGCTTGGATTCCAGTGCACAGTAGTCATCATAGCCCCGGTTCCAGTACTCCTCGAGGTGCACGAAGAGGACCTTTTTGGCCCCCAGCCGCGCGGCTAGATCCAGGGTCTGTTCAAAAGTGTAGAGGGTGGTTCTGGAGATGTGGTCAGCAGAGTACCGAAAGCCATGCTTGAGCCCTTCCTCGAATATCCCCGGCTGTATGATCAGAAGATCAGGTTGCTGGACCTCGTCCCTGTGCTCCGGGAACGGCTTGAGATCGCAGGGAGCATACACCACTCTGCGACCAGACCTCTCGAAGACGTAGACAAACGCCACCTGGGAGCCACGGTCGACCGGGATTCCCGTGATCCGAACATCACCGATCTCGAGTCCGTCCCGAAATCGCAAGACTCGGATGAAGCCGCTCTCCTCGTAGGAATCGATCAGCGGCCCGTACTGGGAAGTGATCTCCCTGGCTCGGTTGGCCAGCTCTTCAGGCAGGAGCAGGCAAACCTGTTTCTGAGGGTAGGCGCGCCAAGTGCGGAAGTCCAGCGCCATCTGTTCCACCACCCGGAACCCCTCCACGTGGTCGGGATCAAGATGGGTGAAGAGCAGGTGGTCGATCCGGCGGATATTCGAACGATTCAGGAGGCACGCGATCTCCGCGGGCGTGTCGATCAACAGGTTGACATCGTGAAGGAAAGTGGAGGGACCGGCCCTGGCATAGGGGATGCCCTTCTCTCTGGCTTCCCGGCAGACCCGGCACCGGCAGAGGGGCTTGGGGATGGACATACATCCCCCGGACCCCAGAATCGTCCACTTCATGTGAGGAGGTGAAGTCGGCCCTAGGCGGCCCTGCTTATCTCTTCTTCCTCTTCGCGGACATGCTTGAGGTCACCGTCCACTGTACCCCGGACCCGTTCCCTTTCCTCGGCAAAATCAAAACCTGTCCAGATTCCAATAGAGCCAAGCACCGAGTCCTGGGGATGAAACTGTCGGAAGATCTTGAAGTAATACGCTGCTTCCCGACTGTTAAGCACCGCCTGGGGATTCTCCGCCTTGATGCGTTCATATTCATCCTCACTCATTTCGCTCTCGGCCAATTTCTCTCCAAGGCTCTCGCAACCCGCCCCCTGAGTATATTGTACCTTGTAGCGCCACAATATGTCATCAGGAAGATAGCCCGTGCCTTCGAATGCCTTTCGCAGAATCCACTTCTCGATCCTGGCCCCAACATACTCGGACTCCCTGATCTTGAGCTCAGGAGGAATCTTCATGGAAAGGTCAACCATAGCCACGTCCAGGAAAGGCACCCTCAGCTCCAGGCTGAAGTACATTCCCATCCGATCGGCTCGCTGCAGGTTGATATTGTGCAGATTGCCAATGCAGCGCCTGGCTTCCTTGTTGAGGATGTCCGTTGGAGAGTGCTTCATGTAGTGATATCCGGCAAACAACTCGTCCGCGCCCTCTCCTGTGAGCACTACCGTAACGTAGTCCGCCGCCAGCTTGCACGTGAAGTAGCACGGAACAGCACATCGTACCAGGGAGGGGTCATAGCTCTCCAGCTTGTTTATGACCGTTGGCAGCACATCGTTGTATTGCTCCTCTGTGAAATGGAGCTCGTGATGGGTTGACCCGATGTGCGCCGCAGCTATCCGGGAGGCCTTGAGGTCATCGCTCTCTTCCCCGAATTCATCTCGCATGCCCACAACAAAGGTGTGAAGATTAGGTATCTCGTCCGCTGCAATTGCAGCCACGAGACTGCTGTCCAGCCCTCCGCTGCAGAAAGAGCCGACATGGATCTCCTTGTCCGACAGGAGCCTTTTCTTGACTGCCGTGATGAAGGTCTCTCGAATCAGCTTACACGCCTCATCAACCTCAGTCAGCAGATGGTCTTCAATGGGCGGGACCTCGTAGTATCGGACGAAGCCCTCTTTCGGAGTGTAGTAGTGCCCGGCCGGGAATTCGTGTACCTCATCGACACCCGCAAGGGTCATCGCTCCGAGCTCGGACGTGAAGTAGAGCTTGTCCGCAACGTAGCCGTAGTAGAGCGGCTTGATTCCAATGGGATCGCGGGCCAACATGAAATCGTCACCGTCAAAGATGGCAAAGGCGAACATGCCATCCAGATCCCTGACGCAGTCGGGCCCTTTGTCCCGATAGAGATGGAGTATCGTCTCAGTGTCGGACCTAGTCTCGAACTCATACTTGGAGACAAGCTTCTCTCTCAGAGCCCAGAAGTTGTAGATCTCGCCATTGCATATGATTCCCGATCTCCCACCGTCAGCTAGAATCGGCTGATGCCCTTTGGCCACATCCACAATGGACAGTCTGGTATGTCCGAAGACCGTGCCGTTGAAGGAATGGATCCCACGATCGTTGGGGCCACGATGGGGTAGCGCATCCAACATCCGGTTGACCGTCTTCGTATCACTTGCTCCGAAACATCCTGCTATGCCACACATAACAAACACCTCATCTCTTGCGCACGTTGGAAGCTATCTCGCCCGTAGAGCCTCTTTTCCCGCAGTGCATGTTCTCGTCCTCTCGAGTACCCACCCTGGTGCTACGCCTTCACCTGCCCAAAGGCCTCGAGCACCTTGACTGCACCGAAACCGTCCACGCAGTACGCGTCTGCCCCTATCTCCCGGGCATACTCGTCGGAGACAGCGGCGCCCCCGATCAGAATCCTGACCTTGTCCCTGACGCCATTTTCCTTGAGCCCCTCTATGATCTCGCTCATCACAACCATCGTCGTGGTCAGCAGAGCTGAAAGCCCCAGAAAGTCGGGGTTGTTCTCCTTAACGTATTGCACAATCTTTTCTGTGGGCACATCTATGCCCAGGTCGTAGACCTCGTAGCCCGCCCCCTTGAGCAAGATAGCCACGATGTTCTTGCCAATGTCATGGATGTCCCCTTTCACCGTCGCTATCGCGAACTTGCCCTTCATCTCGACGTTCGAATCCTCAAGATATGGCTTCAGAATATCCATCGCTGCCCCCACAGCTTCAGCGGAAGCCAGCATGTCCGGGATGAAGTATTCCTTTGAGGAGAATTTCTCTCCGACCACTTCCATTCCTGCAGTCAAGCCCTTCGAGATTATGTCCTCAACAGGGATAGTCTCATCCAACGCCTGCTGCGTCAGCTCCAACACAGCGGGCTTGCCAGCCATGTCATCATCAATACCTTCGTCATCCTTTGTCTTTCTGCCCTGTATCACATTCTCTTTCAGAGCTGAGATAATGTCTTCACCCATCACGATCTCCCCTTTTCATATACGTTCAGTCTTGGCAGCAAGCCAGGAATCTCCTGGAATATCCTGGATGTCGTACCTTGGTCAATATGCTGCACCGGCTTTGCCAGAAGCTCGTTCATCCTCTCGTAGGCCAGCGCGAATACATTGTCAGTCTCACCGTCCCCTTCAAAAGAATAGGGCTCTGAAAGCTCGCCGCTGCGCATCACCTTCCGAACATAGCTGATGTAGAGCTTCTGCGGGGTTACAGCAACGTCCCTTATCTGCTTCTGGATGTCGGCTATCTCACTCTCGCCGATTCGCGGTGGCCTGAGGAAGAACTTGATCATTTTGAAGTGCGCGTCATCCAGAACAGCCTGAAGCAGGCAGAATACGGAGTTGCAGTCGAGCAGGCCATACGCGCAATGCAGATACTGGGGCCCGCTCAGAGTGACCAGTATGTCTGAGAACAGCCTCTCAATCGACGCCTGCTGTCCCGGCGTTTTGGTGTCACAGACTCCCGAGGTCGAATAATTGGGCAGCCCATAGAATCGCGCCAGCTGAGCACAATCGACGTTGTACTGGCTGGTCTCAACGGCGCCGTAGGAATCGCCAAGAGTATCCATCCGGGCCCTCACGGGCACGCTCCCGTAGATGACCGGGGTTCCCTTGTTCACCAGCTGGCTCAGCGTGATGCCAGCCAGGACCTCGGCATTGATCTGGACCAGGATGCCGGCTTCCTTGATCGGGGCGGTGCTCCCTGCCTGCGGTGACGAGGAAACCACTATCGGCAGTCCCCTTCGGCAGATCTCGATGAACGTCTGTGTGGTATCGTCCACAAACTGCAGCGGGCTCTTTACCAGACAGGTTATGAAGGAAATGATGGGATTCTCCCGAAGCTCCTCTTCTCCGCCTGCGATAAGCCTCGCCATGTTCAACACGTTGTCCAGCTGACCCAGGCTGGTCAGCCCCGACATAACGTGCTTGGTCGTATTGTCCAGTGAGGCGAAGAACTTGTTGACATCCTTGTTGTCCTCAGTAATATCCTTGTCCTGGATGTTTACCGTACGGATATACCCATCCAGGGTCTCCAGGTGCTCACAGACGTGGGCCGACTTGCAGAGATCGGCGACGGTTCCTCGTCGCGGGTGAAACTCGGGCACCGTTATCTCCACACTGGGGTCGGATTTCTTAACGTAAGCCGGGAAATCGACGTCCAGCCAGATGTTGGTTTCTGAACCCGAAATGAAATGCACTCTGGATTCGTCACCGCGCAATACCAGGGTGTTATCCGGGTTTCGCGCACCCAGCTTAACGCTCTTCGGCGCACTCTCAATGGCCTGGGAAACAAGTCTCTCTGGAATCCTCACCAGCCAGCATGGACGATCGCTTGGAGAGACCGGCGTGACATCAGCCCCATGGCTGCCAAACGTCTCAGCCGCCTCTTGATTGAAGCAAACCAAGCCGGGATCGTTCAGAATCTCCAGGGATGCTTGATGAATCCGCTCTGTCTGCTCCGTAGTCATCCTCTGCAACGGAGCATCAATCAGAATTCCTTCTCTGGGCACCTTGTTCCTCCTCGTGACTTCTCGGGTGCAGCCGCCAGGTGCGGCTGCCAGGTCAGCGCATGCTCGCTACTCTACGAGGGCTCCCTTTCGATGAGCCCTGATGAATCCCCTGCAGGAGGAATCCTTTCCGGTGAGCATGTCAGCCACCCTGACGAAGCTCATCATCTTGGCATCAAGTGGATTGAGGATAGCCGCATCCAGCCCCGCTGAAGCAGCCATCAGGAGGAAGGCTCGATTGACCATGCCCCTCTGAGGAAGTCCGTACGAGATGTTGCTCAGTCCCATCACCGTCCGGGCCGACGGATAGCGGGACTTGATACTCTCAATAGTCTTCAGCGTGACAACGGCCTGAGTGGAGTCGACTGAAATCGGAAGCACGAGCGGGTCAAAGAAGACCTGATCCTCCCTCACGCCCAACCGCGTCAAGTGCGTCATTATCAATTCGCTGGCAGCCAGCCGCTCTTCGACTGTGCCGGGTATGCCGCCTTCCCCCATCACCAGGGCCACCACCAACGCATCGCGCTCCGCCGCCATACGACCGACGGCCTCCAGTTTGCCGGGCTCGGCATTGACCGAGTTGATCATCACTCTCTCACCACGGTACCTGCCCAGAGCAGCCTCTACCACCTCCGGCACATCGCTGTCAATAGCCAGAGGTTTGTCCGTGGCACCCTGCACCACGTCCACCAGCCAGCCCATGATCTCCTGTGCGTTCTCCCGAGCATCCGGGCCCGCACCGGCGTTCACGTCGATGAAATCAGCGCCCGCAGCGGCCTGAGTCTCAGCGAGTCTTCCCAGGAATTCCCGGTCCTTCCCAGAGATCGCTTGCCCTACCGATTTGTTCGATGCGTTGATATTCTCGCCGATTACCAGCATGTTGCTCCATTCTAATCCACAATGCCCGCTATCTCCGACCGCACCCGACTTCTCGTTTCGACAGGTAGGCTGCGGCCATCGTTTGCCAGGATCTCTTTCACTCTCTCCGCTGCCCGCTCCCAGGTGTACTTACCCCCCGTGGCCTCCCAGTCAATGCGGCTGTCTCTATTGGTGACCAACGGTTGATAGTGCTCGTCCCGCATGAACCGCCTCGTGTGCTTTGCGGTGACGAAATTGCCCCCGGGCCCCACCTCCTTGATGAGATCGAAAGCCAGGGTCTCTTCGTTCACTTTTATGCCCTCAACCGCCCTCATCACCATTCCCAGTATGTCATTATCAATCACATATTTCTCGTAGCAGACGGTCATGGCGAACTCCATCAGCCCGGCAGCATCGTGGATGAAGTTGGCTCCCGCGAGAGCACAGAGCAAGACCGTAATCGCGGACTCGTAGCCGCTCTGCGAATCGAGCACCTTGGAATCGGTCATGCCGCCCGTGGCATAAAACGGCAGCCTGTAGTACTGAGCCATCTGAGCTCCAGCCGCATTGAGTAATCCCATCTCGACAGAACCCGCCAGGTAGCCGAAGTTGCTGAGATCGGTGCTCGTGGCCACCGAGCCCAGAATGGCAGGTGTCCCCGGATTGGCAAGCTGCGCGAGCATTACACCCATCAGTGAGTCCACGGTCTGCATCGTCACATTGGCAGCAAGTGTCACTGGCGAGGTAGCCCCGCACAGCGGCTCGGCAGGGCAGACGACCGGCACACCGCTCCTGGCGATAGCAATGGTGAAGTCGCCATACTTGCCGTCTATCGTCAAGGGGCTTATGGTGCACGCTATCATGGACATGATCGGACGCTCACGGAGGCTTGCCGCGGAACCAGCGATGATCTCCGCCATCCCAATTACCCGCTTCAGGCCATCCAGCGTGTACAGCCCACCCATGACGTGTTTGCTGGTGTTATCCAGGCCTGCATAGAAGCGGTTGACGTCAACCTGCTCGACGGGCACGTCGCTTGGGTAGGTAGGCAGCAGGAACAGGTGGATATTCTCCAGTTGATCGACCAGTCTGGCAATACGTTTCAAGTCATCGAGAGTAGCCACCGTCGTCTCCCCGGTCTCCTGGTTGAAGACGTTGAGCGCGGTTCCCCCTGTTCCCGTATACACGCGATTCCCGCCAAGGTGGATATCGTGTTGCTCATCCTGGCCATAGAGCATCACTTCAGATGGCGCCGTCTCTATCAGCTCTCTGACCTTCTCGCGCGGCAGGCGAACGAGTTGATTCTCCTCGTCCACAGCGGCGCCGGCACTCCGGAACAACTCCAGGCCAGCGACTGAGTGCACCTGGAAGCCGACCTCTTCGATGATGCGCATGACCGTCTCGTCGATCTTGCCCGTAGCGAGGTC
>JAZFSU010000050.1:0-4426 GCA_036446335.1 Dehalococcoidia bacterium
AATATCCGGCCCGATCAGCGTGACTCTGCCATCCTTGACCAGAGACGGCTGGTCCGTCCACAAGACAAAAGCGCACGAACCGGCGTCCGGGCTCCCAAGCTCAAGGAATGTATCTCCCCTGAGAATAATCCCCCCTCCAGCTTGAGGCCCGACTCGAACAGGCAACCCTTCCCTCAAGTCGCCTACATCGCCGGGCGAATCGAAGTGCCTGACCTGCACACCACTGGCCCGCAGCTCCTCCACGTATTCGGCCAGCTTCCTGAAGTAGGCGTCAAAGATCGCCATGCATGCCCCTTCGTAACATCCGAAGTGCTTCGCCGGGGGGCCACCAGCCGCCCCAGCCATGCGCCTGCCAGGCGCAAGTACTCACTGCCTCCCGGCTCGCGGTCTACGCAATCGCGTTTAGCCCAGTCCCATAGCCCTGAAGAACTCGGATATCTTGTCCTTCACCTGCTCTGGAGTCGAGTAGCGCCTGTCAAACAGGTCAAGCCCAAGATGAACAAACGGCACGCCGAGGTCTCTGCATGTCTCCCTCATGATGCCGACTGTCGCAGCACCGTCCTTGTGCCCCATATGGCCTGGCCAGACCACCACATCTATCTTGTAGTCCTTCACTATCCGCTGAATGTCTCCCGAGAAGTTGTCGGCCACGCCGCGTGCCTGCCTCACCATCGGAGCGTCAAACAGGTTCCTCCGGGCGAGGCCCCGCCACATCTCTTCCTCACTGGAAGTGTCGATCATGGTATACGGAAAGTTGCCAAACATGTCCATGACCATGACCGCTCCCCATTCCTCCTCCAGCCACGGCAGGAAGTCCATAACCCACCCGAACGGCAGAAGGTCAAACCAGAACAGCCTTATCTTCTCCTTCGGAATAGGGCCAACTCCACTCTTGACGTTCAGTTCCGCAATATCAACAAGCTTCTGGAACCACTCCGTGCCTTCCTTCATCCCGGCCCGGTAGACCCAGGCCTGCGAGAAGGCCTGCGGGCCTCCAATGCCCCATCCATGAGGGCTCGGAACGTTCCGCCGCAACTGGTTGTACTCGTCCCACAGGCTAAACATCCTGTTGGACTCTTCCACCGTCTCCTTCAGTCTGTCCAGATCCAGCTTCCTGCCGGTATGCGTCGCAACGAAATTCCCCATCTGGCGGAGCTGATCCGCAAAGTAGTCCAAGCTCCGATCGTCCATGTAATACGGCGGGTCGCAGCCAAACATGGGGATATCCCGCCACCTTTCGTTGCGGACGATCACCTCGTGAAGCAACGGAGCCGCATCGCACGGGTAGAGCAGGTTGAGAGCGCATGTAGGCAGCGGCGAGAGGTTAGCCTCTACGTAGTAGATCGACAGCCTGATCGCGGTACAAAGATCGTTTCCGAGGCCGATGGCCTCCGATGCATCGATGTCATCCACAAGGTATGGCACCGAGGACGCAAGAAACGGGGTCTGCATCACCATGTAATAAGGGAGGTCCATCGCCGTAAGAAGCTCCGGTGCCAGGCAGTAGTAGCTCGCCACGAAGGGCTTCTCATTATAGACGGCGTCAATTATCCTGCCATACATCTCAAGCAGCGAGTCCAGCGTCTTCGTCTGAAGCTGCATTTCGGGAATCTCGGCCAATGCTATAGTCTGCTCGCGCAGGAACGTGAACCAGTCCCGCTCCGACAGGTAGCGAGCCATCTCCGGGTGCTCTTTCTTTGCCATTGCCTACCTCCCCATCGTTTCTAGGAACGCCTGGACCCTCGTTCTGAGCTGTCCGACCCCACTTGTGATGTACTCCCTGTCCAGCTTCAGGAACGGGATACCGTCCGCTTTCATATCCTGGTCCAGCATGTAATGCTCCACCACCCACATGTCGCAGAACATCAGTCTCTCACCGATAACCCCGTCCACCTTGAAATCGCGGGTCATGTCCTTCACGTATCGGGCCCTGTTATCGTGCTCACCGTACATCCGTGGACACGACGGACGATCCGCCACATAGTATTGGGCCAATGCTTGAAACGGGTCGGCCATCTCCTCGCTGACATCCACCCACATTATCCGCGAGCCGAAACACAACGAATCGGCAACGACGAGTCCCCCCTGGTCCTCGATGACCTGTATATAGGCCGGGTCGTCCAGAATGCCGCCCACAATCATCAGACGGGCCCGGTGCCCCCCGGGGCCCTCCGATCCGGTCAGCTCGTCCAACAGCTCCCTGAGCATCTCGTTATACTGCTCCTTCGGCATCGCGGTTCCGGCAACCATCACGGCCAGTGTCTCCGCTCCGGTGATCGGCGGTTTCTCCTGCTTCCTCAGCTCGTAGAGCTTCCTCTGGAGACGCCTTGTTTCGTTGTGCAGCTTTATGGCCTTCCAGATAGCGTCGTCAGTTAGCTCCACACCGAAATACTTGGCGACCTTGTCCCTGAACATCGCCAACTCATCTCGATACCAGCCCACCTGATCCGGGCCCGTCTTCCGCGGAAGGCTCAACACCTCTATGAAGTCAGTTGGCACAAACCGCTTCCAATTGTCATATATCCGCCGCACGTGGTCGCAGCTGTTGACGCATACGATCCCATCCAAGAATTTGAACTCGCCGGTCAGCGCCTGATTGAAGCAGTGGCGCGGGAAGCTGCAGTTGATGCTGCTGTAGTACGCGTCCGACTCCTCCGTGCCCGTGCTGCCAGTAGCTCTCATGCGAAAGGGGACAACACCGGCGGCGGTGAGTATCTCCTCCGGCACAGTGGAACAGAAGTAGCCCACGATTCTGCCCCCCTTGGCCTTCCATTCCTGCAGCACAGGGTTGGCGAGCGTCTCGGCCGCCTCACTGAACTGTTCGAATGCCTTGGACTTAATGCTCGTCTCCAATCCACGTACCCCCTCTCTTTAGACTTCCAACGGGCGTTTCTCGCTTGCCTCGCCCCGGTCGTACCACCGTTTACAGACGATAAAGCTCAGGATCGTCCGTTCAGCTTCTCCCTGGCCAGAAGAGCAGCGCCTATGGCCCCTGCTATCTGGGGATCCTTCGGCAGCTTCCTAATGCTGACGCCCAACTTCTTCTCGAGAGCCTTGACCAACCCTTCGTTCTTCGCGCATCCGCCCGTCAGCGCCACCTCCTCGACAAGGCCCACCTTCCTCACCATCGAATTCAGCCTGCTCGCTATCGACGCGTCAAGGCCCGCTACAATGTCGGAAAGTTCCGTGCCGTCGTTCACCAGAGTGATAACCTCCGACTCCGCGAACACGCTGCACTGACTCGTGATTGGACACGGGTTCTTCCCCTGCAAAGACAATTCCGAAAGCCCTTCCAGCCCCAGGCCGAGCACCCTCGCCATGGCCTCAAAGAACCTGCCTGTCCCCGCGGCGCACCGGTCGTTCATCACGAACTCAAGGACCTTGCCATTTTCGTTCATCGCCATGACCTTGCAATCCTGCCCACCGATGTCGATCACAGTCCTCACAGTGGGAGTCAGCCATTGGGCACCGCGTGCATGGCACGTTATCTCCGAAACGTTCTCGTTGGCAAAAGGCACCCTGAGCCGGCCATAGCCAGTGCCAACGATGTAGTCCAAGTCCTCAATCGAAGTCAGTCCGGCGCCCTCGATGGCAGCATCCATGGCCGTCCTTGCCGTCACCTCGGGCTTAGTCGTGGCGGGGACAATCAGATACGACGTGACTTCCCCATCTTTCATAACCACGGCCTTGCCTGTGGCCGAACCGACATCACAACCTCCGACAATCATACTGTCTCCTTCCTTGGACCAGTCACTTCGCTGGCTGGCGACGCTGACCGCCGCTTCCAGCCTGATCCCACAGCCGTGAACAACCGGGTGATCCTGCCCTTCGCCTACTCGACGGCCGTGTACGCTCCGTAAACTCATATGCTGCTCGCCGCGCAGCCTTATGTCAATCCTCCTCCACGAGCGTGCTGCGATCCTCCGAAGCAGCAACGCAAACAGCCAGAGTCAGCAACCTGCCGCGCCCCTCACAACCCAAGCTCCACCTCAAGATCCTTCAAATGGACTGCACTTGTACCAAGGCTCAGCTCAAGCGCCTTCGCCTGCCGGAAATAGAAATGAAGATCGTAGTCCAGGTCTACGCCAAGGCCCCCGTGCAAATGCTGTGCCGCAAAAGCAACCCTCTGACAGGCAATGTTGGTGAATGCCTTAGCGACAGCAACCTCCTTTTCAGCAGGCAGGCCCTCGCCCAAACGCCACACAGCCTGATAGGTGGTCCAGCGAGCGCCGTTGACATCAATGAACATGTCGGCCAAACGGTGCTGCACAGCCTGAAACGTGCCGATCGGCCGATTGAATTGCATTCGGTTCTTCGCGCGTTCCGCCGTTATCTCCAGCTCCATCTGCGCGCCGCCCACCATCTGAGCGCACTGCAAAGCTGCAGCCTTCCTCAATATGCTTCTAGCCATCGGCAATGCCTCGCC
>JAZFSU010000051.1:0-20008 GCA_036446335.1 Dehalococcoidia bacterium
AGGAAACCCATCTCAGGTACACCGAGGGAGCCGCTCCTGACGCGCCGTCAAATGTCAGGTCGCGATATGTCATTGGCGACCGGAAATTCGGATTCTTCGGAGAAAGGGTCAAGAAGGTCGTCATCGAAGCGGTGTCCCTAAACCACCTGCACGACTTCGAAGAGTACGGGTTCGACGTGCGCCGAGCCAATCTGTCCGAGTTCCTGAACGTCGTTGCCAGATTCCTCGACAGCGCCGAGATCGGCAAGTACCTGCACGTCATCGGTATAGCGTCACCCACGGGCTGGGACGAGAGAGTGGCCAGGGAGCTGAGCTCGACTGACTTCGCTCACAACTACGTGAGCAGGTTCGTGTCTATCTGCCTCGTCGACTCCGTCACGGGAGACGTAGTCCACAACCCGGCGGACGAGAGAATAGCCAGATTCGTCGACTTCTTCCGGCCCGAGTTCGACAGGGAGAAGCTCGAAAGGATCAAAGGGATCATCATGAAGGGCCTCTCCGAGAAGGATTACGTGGTCTTCGAAGACGTAGCGGAGGAGACCAAGGAGGAGAGACTGCTGCTCAACAAGGCTTTCCACGATCTCGATGCCGACAAGAAGGGGCGGCTGAGGTACATCAAGGACGTCGGCTTGGTCTTGGAGGTGGTGGGATGAGGTGATCGAATTGAATGAGAGAATGTCCGCAGGCACGCGGATGATTGCCGGGACCGTACTGAGGTCCGGAGATCAAAGAAAAACGAGGAGGTCAACGTCATGGGGATCATAGACAAGATAAGAGGAAATCCATTCGAGAAGCTGAAGAAGGACGAGCTCACTGCTGAGAGGATCAGGCTCGAGCGCAGTGAGAAGCTCAAGATCGCAGAGATGGACAAGCTCTCCGAGCAGAAGAAGTCTATGTTCAGCAAGGGCTTTGATGCCGGCGAGGGGGAAAGGCGGACCCTGGCCCGGAAGATACAGCAGCTGGATCACAAGATCAAGCTGGGGAACATCAGCCTCAAGAAGGTCAGCGACCAGATCCGCGTTGTGGACAACATGATATTCATCCAGGAAAACAAGGCAATGCTCGAGGAGAAAGGGTTGACGAGCAAGCTCCTCAAGATGCCCAACACCAAGCTGGATGAATATCTGTCGCAGGTGAACATAAAGGACCAGATAGCCACAGGGAATGTGGATAGTCTGCTCCAGACCATGGAAGCAGAGTACGGCTTGACGGGAGAGGCCCAGGAAGACAAGGGGACGAGAGAGCTCATGGATATCTGGTCCACCAGTGACGGCGCCGAGTCAGACGAGGTCTTCAAGCAGTGGGACAAGGAGAAGGCCACCGCTGCTGATGAAGACCTGGAGGTGCTCTGAGGAACGGCGGATTGGTGTCCGCGAACTCGAATAGTCTTGGGGCTCGTGAGCCGCGGCCAGAACACTCTCAGGTGGCCCCGACAGCCCGGGCATGATATTTCACGCGGATCGAGGTGATGCATATGGAGCTAAGAGACGAGGTAAAGAGCCAGTTCGACAGGTCGCACCGGTTGGCCAAGAAATACTACGACGCAGGCAATGTAGCCAAGGCCAGGGTGGAGTACCTGAAGTGCGCCCAGTTCCTGAAGCATCTCGCGCAGCTCTCACCCTCGGAGAGGAAACGCAAGATCCTGGAGAGGTCCCGGAAGTTCAAGGAGATCGCCGATGGACTGAAGGAGGGCACTGTCAAGGTGTACACCGATGGCGTGCTGCCGCCGCAACCGGCCCAGCCTCAGACAACGAGGGTCAGCGACGAGGAGAAAACCAGAGAGAAAGTCATGGAGTTGGTCCTCGTCGAGAAACCGAAGCTGAGATTCGAGGACATCGCCGGACTGAACGAGGTCAAGGAGCGGATCAAAGAGGCGATCGTCTATCCTTTCACGTACCCGGAGGACTACAAGTATTTCGGTGTAAGCCCCGGCGGCGGTATTTTGCTCTACGGGCCGCCCGGCTGCGGCAAGACCATGCTCGCCGCCGCGGCAGCAGCCGAATGCGATGCCGTGTTCATAAACCTGAAGGTCAGCGACATCAAGGACAAGTACGTCGGCGAGTCGGAGAAGAACATCAAGCATGTCTTCGAGCTGGCCAGGAGCTACGAGCGCGCGATCCTGTTCTTCGATGAAATCGACGCCATGGCCGGCGAACGGGGAGACTCCGGTCAAGGCCACGAGAAGAGCTTGGTGAACGAGTTGCTGGCCCAGATGGATGCCCTGGAGTCCAAGGGCACGCCGCGGACCTCCCTGATCTTGGCTGCCACAAATCAGCCGTGGAGCGTAGACCTCGCCCTGAGAAGATCCGGAAGGTTCGACAGCGCCGTGTTCATACCGAACCCGGACGTCGAGTCCCGACAGAAGCTGTTCGAGATAAACCTGCGCAGCAGGCCGGTGGACAAATCCGTCAAGATGGCAGCGCTGGCCCAGATGACCGAGCGCTACGCCTCGGCGGAGATCGTTGAGATCTGCGACCGGGCAGCCAAGATACCGCTCAGGGAGAGGCTGCGGGAGCAGAAGAAGAGGCGAGCCATCAGCCTTGCCGACTTCAAACAGTCTATCGACGAGAAGACAACCGTTCTCCCCGCATGGTACCTGAGGGCGGTGAAGGAGATCGAGGCCAGCGGTGAGACTGACATGTTCAACGAGTTGATCCAGGCGGCGAAGGCGTACTGATGCATCTCCCGACGACCCGTGCGCCTGGCCACCCAGGCACAAATGTAGCGGGCCTTGTTGGCCGGGGCCATCCATTATCACGAGGTTGGCGACTGTGAATCGGTTGATCACAGCAGAAAGGACACCCGAAAGGAGTGACCACAATGGGATTTCTTGACCAAAGGCGTCAGAAGAAGGAGATCGAACGGGAGGTCAAGTACAAGCAGGGTCTGTCGAAGGTGCGCGGCTACGTCCAGAAGTGCAACCAGGCTCAGAAACGGTATTGGGAGCTGGGGAAGCGGTCTCTGAAGCTCGGAGACCGGCAGCAGTTCGAGAACATTGCCAAGGCCTACCTGCGTGCCATCGAGATGGCCAACCGCTGGGAACGCTATCTGGTGGCGATGGAGACCATCTCCCTTCAGAGGGACCAGGTCAAGGCCACCGGCGTCTTCGCAGAGTCCATGAAGGCCTTGAGCGACTCCATGATGGCCGGAGCCAAGCCCGAGGACGTCGTCAAGATGCAGACTGAGCTCGAGCGAGCGCTCGTCAAGGCTGAGACACTCGACGAGACCCTATCCGCAATCATGGACAGCACGAGCGAAACTATCTTCTCCGGCGAAGGGCTTTCCGAGGAATCGCTCCGCGACGTGGAAGCCGCCATGAGCGGTGAGGCCGTTCGTGACGAGAGCGCAGCCACCGAAGACCGGATCTCTCAGGGGCTTCGGAGCATCGAGGAGGAAATGAAGAAGGAGCTGAGATGAGGTTCCTCATCAGCAAGAGCGCCGAATACCTGGAGAAAGGTCTCGCGCAGCAGAAGGCCGGAGACCTGAAGGGGGCCCGCGAGAACTTCCTCGAGGCCGCCAAGCTTCTCTACAAGGCGGCAGAGAGGTCCGAGTCCCCCATGAAGGAATCGCGCTCAAAGCAGGCCGAAGAGCTGCTGCGCCGCGCTGAGGCCCTGGCACAGGCTATTCAAAGAGGTGGGAAGGTTGCCGTGCCCATGGACGAATCCAGAGCCGCGTCTGCGGCAGATTCGGAATGGCAGGTAGCCGAGAAGCCCGACATACGGCTGGACGATGTCGCCGGGCTCGATGATGTCAAGGAACAGATACGCATCAAGATGGTCTATCCCTTCACCCATCCGGACCAGGCCGAGCGATTCCAAATCAAGAGAGGCGGCGGCATTCTACTGTACGGCCCCCCGGGGACAGGCAAGACCATGCTGGCCAAGGCGGTCGCAGCCGAGATCGACGCCGCCTTCTTCACCGTCAAGCCATCGGAGATCATGAGCAAGTGGGTCGGGGAAGCGGAGCAGAAGATATCCAGCCTCTTCGCCGCGGCCAGGCAGCACGACCGGGCAGCGATCTTCATCGATGAAGTCGAGTCTCTGGTCCCCAAGCGCAGTCACAGCGGCTCGACCGTGATGCAGCGCGTGGTTCCCCAAATCCTGGCGGAGATGGAGGGGTTCGCCACGCACAAGGGCGATGAGCACAAGGCGCTGCTATTCATTGGTGCCACCAACGAGCCCTGGGCCCTTGACAGCGCAGTGATGAGGCCGGGACGCTTCGACGAAAAGATATACATTCCCCTGCCGGATCCGGAGGCACGCAGAAAGATTCTCTCTCTGCATCTGCAGAGCAAGCCTCTGGCCCCAGACGTTTCCTTTGATGAGCTTGTCGAAAGAACCGCCGGATATAGCGGGGCCGACATCCGCCGAATCTGTGAGAAGGCAAGCGACACGCCGTTTGTGGAGTCCGTCCAGACCGGCGTGGAACGCGATATAGAGATGCGCGACCTCCTGGCATCGATCCACGATGTGAAGCCATCGGTCCTGCCTCAGACGCTTGAGAAGTTCGAAAAGTTTGGCTCCGAGGGGAAGTAGGCATGATACGCAGTGTACAGGACAAGCCGCGATTCAACCTCGTGAGAATCATCCATCTTCTGGCTGTAGCCGCTCTTGTCGCCGCCTTTGTTCTTTCGCCGGCCATGGCTTCGGCCGACGGGATGCCCTGCCGATTCCACGGGATCCCGCGGCTGGACGGGGCCAGCGTGCCCGACGGGACCGCCGTATCGGCAACGATAGCGGGTGATACGTTTACGACTACCACGCCGTCGGCGTATGGCCCGTCGACATATTCTCTGACGATTGCTGCACTACCGGGCACCCTATACGCGGAAGGCGCGACCGTCATATTCACGATCGACGGCATCGTGGCGGATCAGACGGGGACCTGGCAATCCGGAGGCAACATAGAACTGAATCTCACAGCTTCGAGCGGACCGACGCCAACGCCGGTCCCGACCGCGACCCCTTGGCCCACTATTCGACTGAGCCCGGTCTCCGGGCCTCCCGGCACGAGGGTCACTGCCACTGGGTTCGGATTCGGCCCATCCGTCATGGTCGAGTTTGAGTTCGCCGGGAGACTGGTCGCAACTGACTTGACCAACAGCAGTAACCGCTTCGCCGGAGTGTTTGACATCCCCGCGGACGCCTCGCTCGGAAGGAATGTCATTACAGCAAGATATGGAGCGACGGCGATAAGCACATCGTTCGATGTGACGGCGCCACCGTCTACCCCGTCCCCAACGCCAGCCCCGACGGTATCCCCGACCCCACCCCCCCCAACGGCGCCGCCACCTACGGCCACACTGGCACCTCCACCGACGCCCACGTTTGCCCCGATTCCGTCTCCCACACCCACTCGGGACGCCAGCCCGCAAGTCATCTTCCCCGATGCCAATCTTCGAGGCGCAATTCGCGAGGCGATCGGAAAACCCACGGGTGACATTGGGCAGGCAGACGTCAAGAACCTGGAGGCGCTGGTTGCTTTCGACCGGGGAATCCGCGATCTCACGGGGCTTGAATACTGCGGAGCGTTGACCTTGCTCGACCTCGGAAGCAACAGTATTGTGGACATCAGTCCGTTGGAAGGCCTGACCGGTCTGACCAAGCTCTGGCTCTGGGACAACGAGATAGTGGACATCTCTCGCCTGTCCGGCCTCACTAGTCTGACCGACCTCAAACTCAATAATAACCGGATAAGCAACATATCGGCACTTGCCAACCTCACCGAACTAGCCGAACTCTCTCTCTGGGGCAATCGCGTAAGCGATATTTCCCCCCTGCTTGAGAACAGAGGGCTAGCTGAAGATGATTACGTTCAACTGCAAGCCAATCCCCTCAGCGCCCAGTCGCTGGACGTCTACATCCCCCAACTCAAGGCAAAAGCGGTAGATGTTGAGTGGGATGCTCCCCAACCACAGCCGCCGACGTCAGGAGATGATGACACGCAGGCAATACCCCCATACCTGCTGGGCATAGCGCTCGGGGGGCTGGCGGTCGTCGGCGTGGGTGGAGGCTATCTCTTGCGCTTGCTCATTTTGAGGCGGCGAGCTCTTAGAGCACAGCTTGAGCAAGAGAAGGCCGAGATAGATGAAATGATACGGGAGGCAACGAGGAAGAAGGGGGGAGAAGAGCCCTAAATGGTCCGGTGGCAGGAAGCCTCGCCGTCTTCACTAGTATGACACTGGCCGCGCGCAGAGCTTCTAGCTTCCGCGGGACAGTCATCCAGGAAAAGGCTACAGCTTTCCTGACTTCAAATAAGGGATAGTCCGAATAGCAGGTCAATCGCACTCGGCACGCGGCGTGGACGCGGACGAAGAAAGGATTGGGAGATGCTCCTTGGCTGCTGGTTCAAGCTCTTCAAGTGGGCTTTCTGGTGGATCGCCATGGCAGGAATAGCGCTATATCTTGCAGGGCGGTTCTATTTCGACTGGTGGTGACGCGCCGTCTTCAGGCCCCGAGTCAATCGGTACAGCGCACACGCTGCTGCGCTTCTCCCCCGGCAATGTAGCAGGCGGGATCATCGCTCCGCGAATGTTCCTGCGATCTCCCAACTCTGTACTCAGGATATGGGAATGCGAATATGTCATAGCCTCGCAATAGTGTTGGCACTGGCTGTGTTGCCGATACTGTTTGTTCCCGGTTCGGCCGCTTTGGCCGCCGCGCCTGAGGGCGAGCGAGGCGGTTTCGCTCTTGGAAGCAGCACAGGCAGCTTGAGAAGGCACAGCTTGACGAGCAGAATGCCCGGAGACAAGCACGTGTTGAAGAAGGAGAAGGCAGCGATCATCGACATGATAGAGGACAGGCTGAAGCGCGACGGGGGACACGACAGATGATGTTCATACCGATGATGATTGCTGTAGCGCTGCTCATGGCGGCGGTGAATGCTCTCGCGGACATCGCCGGCCCTTTTTCGGAGCGCGGTGGCATCATCGTCGCCATTCTGGGATTCGCGATTCTGCTGTGGCTGACCCGGCGCGTGTCCGGGGGCCGGTCGCGGTGGGCGGTGATGATCGTGGCGCTCATGGTGCTGCTGTTCGTCATGTCCAACGGGCCCGAATTTCTTCCTGTTCTCGGTGCTCTGCTGCTGGTGGTGATAGGCTACCGGATCATCTCTTCTCGAATCAGGAAGAAGAGGCAACAGAGAGAGCAGATGGAACGAGAGGACGCCAAAGTACGAAAGCGTATCGAGAAGCAGAAGGCTGAGATAGTCGCCATGATAGAGGGGGCGCTCGAGGGGAAAGGGGAAAACAAGTAGGGTAGGGGAGCGAGTCGATTCAGTTCGTCCACGACCTTTTTCCCATTTGATTTGGGACTTTCATGGGATACGCCTCTTCTTCCCGAACACCTAAAATGAAGCCATAGGCAAGCCAATCGCCGAGCGCTTGGTCGGCGCACCTGCGCAGTGCTCGCGTTCGTGTGGTTGGGTTGCCAATGGTGATTTGCCAGCGGCACGCTGAGGAGAGACGCAGTGCGATGAAGAGGACCCGAGAGACTCAGGTCTTGCTTCCTGAGTCAGGAGCGGCCCAGAGGGCTACATGAAATACGTCGCCGGCCTACTCCTGTTGATGCTGTTCGGGATGATGCTCGACAGTGGCCTGGAGTATGTCCTCAAAGTCTTCATCTATTGTCTTCCTGCCATTGCGACCGGTCTGGCCGGCGTTTTCTTCGTCCAGTGGGCTCTGGGCAGATGGTACAGGCTCAATTCTTCGGCTCTCAAGACTTCCCGGGTTTTTTCCGGTGTTTGCGTGCTCGTATCGATGATCTCGGGAGGCGGGTTTGCCGTGCTCACGCTATATATCGTAGGTTCGGACGGCTACGGCGAACCGGCCCCCGGGTACGTGGTGACCGGAGCCATCTTCATTATGGCTAGCTCTTGGATCACAGGGAGGTTCAGAAAGAGATTGACGTCCTCCTCCCGGAACAGAGCCAGAACAAAGTCGCGAATCGATAGGAAGAAATCCGAGGTCGTTCGCATGATCGACAAAGCACTCAGCGGGGGATGCGGGGTATGGCGCGACAGGACTCGCCTTGGCTACCACCGGACCTGTAGCAGCAGGCTTGACCAGCGGTGAGACAGAGGGCGATAATTGGCAGGATCTAAGATACCAGGAATTGCCGAGCTGGGTGAAGCGAAGAGTCCAGGAACTGGATGAACGTCAGCTGGCAGGCAGGAAGTTCGAATACCGGCGCTCGCCAGACGGGGAATACCAGAGAAGGCTAGTATAGGACCGATGGGGCTCGGGCTCAAGGCTTGTCCACGGAGGAGACGCAGGTCCGAGCCACATGGAGAAGTCCAGAATTGCCTGCTTGCTGGACAAGGGTGGTGAGGATGGAGCAACGCAAAGCCGCAGCGGAGCGCGCCGAGACCGAAAAGGCTCAAGTCGTTTATTTGATAGGCGAAGCGACTGGGCATACAGGAGGATGACTGTGATCAAGGATCAGGAGGGGAAACTCAAGACGGTCAAGGCCGAGGTGTCCAAAGCGATCCAGATGCTGGACGAGGAACACCAGGGGGCAGATCTCGCCGAGGCCAGAAGGCTGCTCGAAGAAGCGGCGTCCGCCATCAAACGTGATGACTTTCCGCAGGCCATAGGTCTCGCCGAGAGCGCTCAGCTTGCAGCCAAGCCGACCACAGAGTACCTGCTGGGCAGAGCCAAGAACCTGGAGGTCCGCGGGAGCCAAGCCTACAAGGAAAACGCCTTCTCGGAAGCCATCGAGCTATGGCAGGGCTCCCTCGAGGAATACGACAAAGCGAAGGACATCGCGCTCGAGCGCAGGGAGAGCGAAGTGGTGGAGGCCCTGCAATCGACCATGACCAGCATCGAACGAGATATGGACGTTTCCTCCAGGAACAAGGCCAACTCGGAGATGCATTCGGCCATCGAGGAGGCAAACAAGGCCGCTGACGAGGGAAAGACTAAGTATGAAGCCGGTGATTTCGATGCTGCCAAAGTTACGTACGAATCCGCACGCGAAATGTACGGGAAGAGCGCGAAGATAGCGGAGGCCTTCGATTTCGAGGACGGCCCTAAGATCAGGGAGGCCGAAGCCGAGATGAGCGCAAGCATAGAGGCATGCCTCTTGGCTGAGGGAGAGTCTCTGATCGAAGCAGCCTCCAAAGAGTCCGGCAGCGTCAAGGAAGAAGCCTTTTCTCACGTGCTGAAGCATATCGAGTCATTCTCGTCCGACAATGAGATGTATGAGGGCCTCAAGTCCCAGGCGTACGCTGGCCTCGCCCAGGGAAGAATTGAGATCGGCACCAAGATGATGGAGGAAGCCGAAGCGCTGGTGGACAAAGCCGAATTTTACCAGGCGAAGGAAGGATATCGAGCCGCACAACAGCATCTCGAGAACCTCCGCGACTTCGCTGTTGAGCACAGACTGGAAAACGAGAAGACCGAGGTCGACTCGTTCATCGACGATTGCACCACCAACATCAAAGCGTGCACAGACTCAATGATGGGTGGGGAGAGGGCGAAGGTAGCCGCCGGCAATGTACGGAAAGTCGAGGACCTGAGGAGTGGGATCAGAGTGCAGCCCAAGTCGGCTGGGGAACGCCCTATTGAAGACAAAGTAAGCAAGCTTGAGAAGGAATACACTTCGGTAAGGTACCTTGACTCCGGAGGTTTCGGCGAGGTTTGGCTCGCACAGACGAGAGAGGGCCAGACTGTGGCCTTGAAGCTGCTGAGAGAGCCTGAGAGGCACGAAGATACATTCTTCAGGGAATTCCAGATATGGCAGGGGCTGGTGCACCGGAACATTGTCCGCCTGTTGCGCCCCAGGGTGAGCCCAATACCACTTTTCGAGATGGAGTACGTCGACGGCGGTGACCTCGCAGAGCTTTTGAAACGGAGCGGACCGTTCTCCACCGAGAGGTCCTGCAGGATCGCCTTTGACGTCGCCCGGGGGCTTGAATACGCTCACTCCGCCAATGTGATCCATGCCGACCTGAAGCCGCGCAACATCCTCCTCACAATGACTGAGGAGGCGAAGATAACCGACTGGGGGCTCGGAAAGATCGCCACCAGTTCGAGCAGAGGCTTGGGCTACACCTCTGGATACGCTTCTCCCGAACAGATCCGAAGAGAGCCGCTCGACAAGAGAACGGATGCGTACCAGATGGGAGCAATTCTCTACGAGATGCTGACCGGGAACAATCCGTTCGACCACGGTTCGACCTCTGAAAAAGATGAGAAGGCGCTGACCCTCGTTCCTGATAAACCCAGCAGGAACAACCCGATGGTTCAGCCCCTTGACGGCGTAGTCCTGGGCTGTCTGGAAAAGGATGCGGGAAACAGGCCGGGGATACGAGAGTTGAGAGAGACCTTGAGCAAGTACATGAACGAGAACTATGGCGTCCTGCTTCAAGTAACAGGACACACAAACGAGAAGGTCAGCATCCTCTGCAGAAACGTGATGTTCTCAGCGAAACTGCATGAGCACGGTGAATGTCTCAAGTCTCTCAGGGACCTGAGAGCCCATGTGGGAGGAGAGGCCAAGGAGAAAGTACAGAACGTGATTCATGCCATGGAGTACAGAGAAAGAGAGAAGCTGGAGATAACGGACGAAGTCCTCAACGATATCGATGCCATGCTGAGGATGATAGAGTATGGCCAGTCTTGAGACAAGCTACAAGACAGACGTAGGACGAAAAAGGGCCGAGAACCAGGACAGCCTGCTCGTTTCAAGAGTTGGCAATGCCCACCTCCTGGCTGTGGCCGACGGCTTGGGCGGCCACGCTGCTGGCGCGGTGGCAAGCAGAGTTGCCACTATCGAAATGGAGCAATTCCTCAAGGCGAACCTCACCGAAGACAACCCCGTTGCGGCGCTGAAGCAGGCTATTGGGAAGGCAAACAAGGAGATACACCTCCTTTCGGGAGAAAACCCCGCGTATGCCGGAATGGGCACGACGTTGGTCGCCGCAATCGTACTCTCGGATCGGGCCTGGGTGGCGAACGTAGGCGACAGCAGGGCATATCTCGTTGGAGACGCGATAGAACAGGTAACGAAGGACCACTCGCTTGTCCAGGAGTTGGTGGACGGAAACGTCATCACCCGTGATGAAGCCTTCGGCCATCCGCAAAAGAACATCGTCACGCGTACGCTTGGCCTGGATGAAGAACCGAGTCCAGATTTGTACGAAGACGTAGAGCTCTCCGGGAGGGTCCTGCTCCTGTGCTCAGACGGACTGACCGACTCCCTGAGAGATGAGGAGATCAGGTCACTGGTCGTAGCCTCAGCAAGCCTGGACGAAGCTTGCACCCGCCTGGTAGACCTGGCCAACGAAAGGGGCGGCGCCGACAACATCTCCGTCGTGATGGCCAGGCAGCCAGAGTAGTAGCCAGGACGCTTCTGCAAGCACAGGGGCCATTCTTCTCAAGGTGCCGTGACTGCCACAACTGATACAGGTCGCGCACAAGGCCGTAGGTTCGAATCCTGCATCGCCCACCATGTGACGGCTCCAAGATCTCCACAATTACTGATCGTCCAAAATCACCGTTCTGTGACCTGGAACGCTCCCGTCCGAGCCCGACTGGCTGATGACCCGTGTTCCTTCAGGCACGATGCGCAAACCGTTTTCTATGGCTCTCCCGGGCGCCACCACACAGCCCGCTCCAAGGTAGACTCCGTGCCCGAGGCAGACCCCCAGTCCAATATTGCCCGTGTCAATGGCCAGTCCATCCTTCATGACAGTCACGTTCTTCCGGTCGAAGCGGAAATCAGCCAGGACTACGCCGTCGGCCAAGAACGAGTCCCTTCCACAGACGCTGATGAAGATAAGCTTTGCCGATGAAGCGGTCCCAGGGTAGAGTACCGAGGCAAAGGCTCCACTCATTGAATCAAGTGCACACCCCTCGCCCACCACGGAGCATTCAATGGTCACGTTGCTGCCGATAGTGGTGCGGGCACCAATGTGCGACAGCCTGATAACCGTGCCTGCCCCGACCGTGACATGGTCGCCTATACTGCTTCCCTCGATATATGCTGTGGGGTGGATATCACAGTTCTTGCCGATCTTGTTGGCCTGGCAAAACACCTTCCACTTGTTCAAAGATCGGGCCCTCAGGGCCAGATACACCAGCCTCGATTTGGGAGCCTTCCTGAGCCTGGCTACTTGCGCCAGCAACGTGCCCATGTTCGCCGCCCAAAGGTTGGCCCAGTGGTCAACCTGAACAAGAAGCATGTCCGTCACGGCGATACGGTTGTCACGCTCACCGCGCAAATGCTCGGGCATGGGGACGATCTCGAAGAACTGATCCGGATCGATCACTATCGGCACCGGCTCTCCCCGCAATCCTTTCACCGCCATGTAACGAAGGCCGTATTCAACCCGACTATCGTGGATCCGCACATCCTGGGTGGCCACCATGCTCTGGGTAGTAGCCACGCCAGACTTGAGAGCGCAAACGGTCGAACCCTTCAGCTTCCGGGATCTGGCGATGAACTCCTGTAGCACCTCTTTGGTAAAGAAGAGGCTGTCCTCAAGAACTATGTGCTCATCCGGATCCTGCACCTGCGCTGGATCCTGCGTAGCCTCGAGCTCCAGGCCCAGGCCTTGCAGCACCTCTTCCTGGATTTCACTCAGCTTCCGGTTGGCGATGAGGCAATCGTGAGGATGATCGCCAAAAGGTTCGATCTTCTTGTTGCTTTCGATCCTGTAGGCCTTCATCGCTGTGCCCTCCAAACCAGGTTCCGCTTCCAGATGCTGCGTCGCTCCATCACTGGGCTTTGAGCCGTCCCGAGGACCGAGGTGGTTCCAGGCGCCGGAGCGGGCTCTACCTCAGGAACCGCCACTGCAAATGACGGCTGGGGCACAGCATTGTGGCCTCCTGCAGTCCTAGGCTCATCCACCACAGGATCTTCCTCCACAACCACCCTCTTCAATCTGCTCCTTGAGCTCCTTGCTGACGCGGTTGAATGGACAGTGGAACATCATGCATCGGTTGCACTCGTACTTTTCCATAGTAAAGACCAGGATGAGGAGTGACCAGATATAGATGACCAGAAGTACAGGCTGCAGGGCCAGCCAATACAGCGGAAAGGAGAACCCGAGTGCGAACCAGAGGTACAGCATTACTGTGTCAAACCGACCTAGCGGGCCAGGTCTGGGCTTGAACCATTTGAACGGCCCCCACATGGACTTGCAGCGGACCATTATGCCCGGCTGTTGCCCGTAATAGGGACAATGTCTGCAAAGAAACCTGACCTCAGCAATCGCGAAAGAGAGCAAGAATGCGACATAGATCAACACCCAAAGCCACGACTCAGCGGCAATGGCCATGATAGCCACAAACTCCGGCACCCCACCAATTGTCAGGGACCAAAGGAAATCGGAGAGCTTGTGTTCCTTTCTGTGGCAGCCTCTCATGTTGCAGTCTTCCATGTTGCTCACTCCCGTCTTCACGTCTTTGCGGAGACCTGGATATTCTCCGGCAGTCAAATCATCATTCAGGACCAGGTGTCTAGAGTTCTTGCCAGGGGGCGGTGAGAGATTTGCGTCCGAAGGGGTGCATGGTTCTAAGCAACACGACAGACCCTATTAGGAATGCGATGCACGCCAGGACCGCAAAACCCCAGTCGACAAAACTCGTGAGCGCGATAGCAAACAACAAAAGCCCGATAAGCGCCCAAGCAATTGTCATGAACAGCACACATTTTTGCCCATTCTCAACTGGATCTTGGATTCGCAGGCCTATGGAAAGGACTGTAAATGCCAGGGGCAAAACGAGCAAGCCAATTGACAGTTCAGCGTCGAATATCCCCAGGTACCAGAAGACAGGAACCAACGTGAACGCTCCCAAACTCGCAATCGCCTCCGAGGCCATTGCGGTCTTGACCTTCAGCCCGAGGTCGACCGTTCTCAGGTCATATACGCTGCTACCCTGTTGTATCTGGATTGCACCGGAATTCAAGGCGTGGAACGTCTTTCTGAACTTCTGGGTCACTCCAAATCCGAAACTGTGAATGAAGAAGAACGCACCGAAGGCTACTATGAAATCGTTCAGCGGCGCAACAACAAGCCACGCAGCAATCGGTAGAAGTGCCAGGCCAAGAGCAGTCAAGAACGGGCTGGCAGCCGTCGCCTTGAGTTTGGCAGGCGGCAGCGAGTACGCCAGGCCTACGAGCCAGCCGGCTATCAATGCCATCATCAGAGAGTAGTTATGGGTGACCAGCACAAGAGCAATCAGCAGCGCCCCGGCCACCATGTTCTGCAGAATGAAGGCCCTCCTCGCCGTTCCAGCATCAAGTTCACCGGTAACCAGCGGGCTGCTTGGAAAATAGAGATGGTCTTCGTCTCGATCCGTGTAAGTATTGGCAAACTCGGCGATGGCCATGATGGCCGTCACCGCTATGACAAAAAGAGCGATCGGGCCCCATTCTGGGGTCTTGCCGTCAAGTCCGAGGATTATTGGAGCAATCCATAGTGGAGAACACATCCAGACTATGGCTGGGATGTTCGCCTTCCAGACAGCTGTCAGGGTTCTGAAATCGATGCCAACCTCCATGCAAGAAGCGTGGTCGAACCGGTCGCCCTGGTGGCGCGCAACGGTGGAAGCCATCTCCACATCAAAGCGAATCGAGCAAGCCCTCGGCCTGACCATCTCTCAGCAGACGGTACAGATTCATCTCCATGGCGCACGCTCCGCAAGAACCGCATCCCGCAGTATCGGCCAGGTCCTCCAGCACGCCGTACCGATCCATGATCCGCACAGCCCTGCCTGTCACTTCCAGGAACCAGGCGGGATTCACCCTGGAATAATTTTGCAGAGTTGCGCCAGGGAAGGGACGAAGACACAGCAGATTGGTGGGGACTCCGATCCTGGCGAGGAACTCCACACCCTTGAGAGTCTCCGCCTCATCTTCGGGGCCGGCGATCACCGCCGAGAAAGTTCGGACGTTGGCACTCTTGCAATAAGCGAGTGCATTCTCATATTCGTCCAGTGCAATTGCCGACTTTCCAGGCAGAAGACTCTCCCTGGTCTCTTCGGAGAAAAACTCGACATTTGCAGCGAACGTGTCCATTCCCAGATCGATCAAGGTGTCGAGACAGGAAACGTCCTGCGGAGGCGCTGCCTCTATTGCCACTCTCGAATCCCGGAAACGTCCGCGCAACTCCCTAACGTACGGCTCGTACTTCGACAGCCCCCGGTCTCTGGCAGCGCTGGCCCCACCGGTGAGCAGTACCTGCGGTTCTGCCCCCTTCTCAATGCTGATTCTCTCATATTCGTCAACCAGATCCTCTGGCCCCAAGCTGACCCTTTTGGTGCCCAGAACGCAGAAAGCGCAAGGCTTCCCTGCAGTATGATAGCAGCAGCTCCTCATCCCGTAGGGTTCTTCCGGCACAGCCGCAATCAACGTATCGAATTCGAGATTGATATTCTCGTTGCCCGTCTCCGTATCAGGCACAATAGTGACTTCAAACAGCTCCTTGCCGGCATGCTCGACCACTGCTTGTCCTGTCGCGCAGTCGCCCCGTAGCTTGATGGGATTATCCTTGTCCATATAGGAGAAGGGGACAAGCGCCCTAAGGAAAGGAGTTCCAACGTTCAGTTGCAGACCGGAGTTGCCCGTTCGGAAGTCCTTGTCGTGGGCAGGAAAGGACTCTAGCTCAACAGACGCTCCGCAACAGACCAGGAAACTGCAAAGCTTCACCTTGTTCAGAAGCGAATCGGCCTCGACCTGATCGAGCTTCAATTCGTCGATATACTCGCCATACGGCACTTCTGTCGCTACCATGCCGGTCAGTCTCCTAGGTATCACAGGTGTAAAACTGTCTATCCCTATCGCCTGAGCTGACGTTTGCCACTATGACCTTGCGGTCGTTCTCTCGGGCCTGTTTTATGACAGCGGCCACGGTGTATCCGCTCTCAAGTGCCACCAACATGCCTTCACTCTTATGCAACGTCTCAGCTGCACTCCTTGCGTCGTCCGCGCTGAAACGGTTCACATCTATCATTCCCTGTGAGTGGAAGTAGGCAACTGAACTCGCGATAACGGTGCAGCCCAAGCCGCCAACATAGCCGCCATTCTTCAATTCGTCTATGCCGTAGGTCTTGAGCATTGGATAATACTGCTGAGTGTCTATCGAATAGAGACCCATACTACCCTCGGAGAGAACGGGACAGCCTTCGGCCTCGGCCGACACGATCCTGGCGCCTCTGTTCCCATCGACGATGTCCGCAAGGAAGACCGCTGCAGTACCCAGGAGACTCGCCCCTCCGCCACAAGTCCCAACAACGACGTCAGGATACCTGTTCAGCTTCTCCAGCTGGTTCTTTGTCTCCAGCCCAATCACCGATTGGGGGATAACGAAGTATCCATACACGCTGCCGAAAACATAGTATACCCCTCTCGACTGCTTGGTGAACTCAATAGCGGCATCAGCCGACAGTGTCAGAAGATCCCTCGTTTTCTGATTCTCCCGAGGCTGAACCACCACTACTTCCGCTCCCAAATCCTCCATTGCCGATTTCCTGTCAGGTCTCTGAGCATGACTTTCGTGGTCTAGAAAGCAGACTACCTCAACACCAAATCGCCTGCCCGCCATTGCGAGGGCGATCCCCCAGTTGCCTGTGGTCTCCGTTGCAATCGCCGCCACGCCATCTCTCTTGCACAGAAATGCTATTAGATACGCGCTGTTGGCCTTGTGATTTCCCGTTGGGGTCTGCCCCTCGTCTTTGACATAGATCTCACAGCTCGTATCTATGGCCCTCTCGAATTCCCGGACTCTTGTCAAGGGGGTAGGTCTGAAGGTCGAGTAGGTGTCAGAGATCTCCTCAGGGATGTCGATATACTTGTCTTTCGATAGCTCGAGCTTCGCCAGAGATGGAGGAAGTATCTCGGATAGATCTTCCAGGCCCATCTCCTTCTCTCCACACGGGTGGAACAGATCAGACTGATGATATGCCTTCACATTAAGATATCTGCTTACCATCCATTACCTCTCTAATTGTGCAGCCAGAACAACTGGCCCGAACCATAGCTGCCCGCTGATGGCGGAAGGTACCGCTCCGCATGCACGGCGAAGCCCAAGCGTCTCTCATGGCCAGCCGTGAGGCGAGACTATGCAGATTGACCCACGGACAGAGACTCTCCGAACGTCGAACCGATCTCGCGTTGCCAAGCGGTCTTACATCGGCATTGTGATCCAAGCACGCTATCGACGCTTTCCTCCAGTTTGTCCCGGGAGATGTTGACCGCGCGCAGGAACTCCCTGATCCCTTCACTGCACGAGCAGACACTGCCATCGTCGCCATAGTTGGACGACGCAAGAACGATGTCCACGTTGTCAACTTCGTTGCCGAGAACCACGCGGCAGCCCATACCATCCCTGGCCCGCATTGCATCCAGCAATTTCAACGTGAGCGCAACTGTATATAACCACGGCGGTCTGATGTGGCCCCCTTTCAGCGCCTCCTGTGCAACTGCGGAATTCCTGGCCAGGAAGAACGGCTGGATTGCCAGAGTCAAAGTGCAATTCATTCTCCTGGTCAAGCCCATGATCGTCCGTGAGCTCTGAATAACGTCGATAACGGCATCTCGGTCGCTGCTGATGGCAGGCGGTTTCAACAGGAGATAGGCCTGGAAGTTCATGCCCGCCCGAGCGATCCTATCCATGCTCCCTGTGAGGTCCTTCATGGAGAAATCCTTTGAGAGTCCGCGCCGCAGGTTGTCGTCCGTCGTTTCCACGCCAACGGCAATCGTGATCCTCCCCGGCTCGATGGCGTTCGCCAATGCTTGCAGGTTCTCTTCAGTTGTGAACTCGGGCCTCGATTCCAGGACTACCTCTTCGATGCCGGTTTCCGCTATGGACTCGATTATCTCCAGACGAGAGTTGAATGAGACTTCTTCGTCATCGAAGAAGCTTCCGGAGACGTAGATCTCTATTCTATGGACATCGCTCAGGTTGCCATTCCTGAAGACCGAGTTGAACACTTGTCCCACTTCATGCGGAGAGACTTGGCCGTGGTGATTGAGGAAACCACAGAACGAACACCGTTTGCCTTTCCGCGACCGTATACAAGGAGTGGTATCAAGGCCGAGCTTCCATCTCAAGCCACGACCGTATCTCTCCTTCGTATCGATGGTTATGTAGTCTTGGCCACGCGAATCTCGGCTCTCTGCATCTATTGGAGCTTCACCTTCACGCTTCATCAACATGCCTCATATTTCAACGAAGTTGCGCGATCACCAGCCCAAACTCACCTCGCAGGATGGCCTCTTTGGCTGAGAATTCCTCCCTGCTACCGTTATCATTCCGCAGCTTCCTCGCCGATGGCGAACCACCGGACGTCCAGATCCCTAGTAGGCAGCGCTGAGAGATTTGCATCCCCACGGATGTACTATCCTGACCAACAGCGGAAATACCGCCAGGACAATGACACAGACCAGAACCGCGACACCCCAGTGAACAAAACTTGCAAGCCCGGCGCCCAAAAGGGTGACCACTATGAGTCCCCAGGCCAGCGTCATCAGCACCTTGTACGTCGAGTTGTTCTTGACAGGATCGATCCTCCGAAGAATCATGGCCAGGGCGGTCAATGGCATGGGTACTGAGAGCAATGCAACCGACAAGGTGGTGTCCAGCATGCCCAGCCACCAGAATATGGGAACGAGGACGAAAGCCCCCAGACTCGTAATCTCCTCCAGGCCCATTGCTGTTCCAAACCTCATATTGAAGCCAACGGTGTTCAGATCGCGTATGCTGCCACCCTGTGCGATCTCGATCTGTCCCGAATCCAGAGCCAAGAGCGTTTTCCTGAACTTCAGCGTTATCCCCAGTCCGTAGCTGTGAAGCAGGAGAATCCCCGCGAAGGCCAGTACGAGGCCGTTGCTTGCCGTCAGTGACGATCCGGCAATCAGCCAACCAGCAATCGGCAAAAGAGCAAAAGCGACAGCATGGGAAAACGGCGCGTACACAGTCTCCTTGAGTCTGAAAGGCGGAACAGAATAAGCCAAGCCGAAGAACCAGCCGAGCAATATCACTGCTGTCAGGGCATAGTCACGAGTGAGCATCAGAAGTGCAACGAGCAACGCCGCAGCCGCGACATTCTGAGCTATGATCACCATTCTGGCCGTGTCTGCTCGGAGCTCACCTGTGACGAGCGTATTGGTGGGGCCGTACAGCCGGTCTTCCTCTCGGTCAGTGTAGCTGTTCGCGAACTCGGCCACCGCCTGAATAGTGAGAATCGTCGCTATGAAGAGTGCGAGCGGAGCCCAATCAGGTGTCCCGCCGTCGAGGCTGAGAAGAACCGCTCCGATCCAGGCCGGACAGCCAAGCCATATCCAATGGGGAACGTTAGCCTTCCACAAAGCCACCAGAGTTCTTACGGTCATACCAACCACTCTCGAGCACCGTCAGAGCCTCCGTCGCCAGACGGATGCCCGGCCCTGACGCCACTGCACCGGGCGGATTTCTTTCGCAGGAACGGCGAATCCTTGAGCGCGTCGACATTCGAAGCCCCAACGCAGAACATGCTGATCCTCAGCTCCTCGATCACCTGCTGGAGGAGAGCTATTGCTGCCTCTGCCGAGTCGTCCGCTGCCGTCAGCAGAGGCATGGCCATTCCTGCGACATCGGCGCCCAGAGCAATAGACTTGGCCACATCGACACCGCTACGAATGCCCCCGCTCGCCACTACCAGCTGGCTGGTCGCACCCTTTCGAGCCATCTGTATTGTCTCAGCAGTAGGTGTGCCCCACGACCTGAATGCGGCGGCAATACTCCCAGCCCTGTGGGAATTCGCGCGATATCTTTCCATCTCGCTCCAAGCCGTGCCCCCGGCGCCGGCCACATCTATGCCAGCTACCCCGGCCTCAGCAAGTCTTCTTGCTGTATCCTCGGAGATACCGTACCCGACTTCCTTTACGATCACCGGTACCTTGAGTCCGTGGCAGATGTTCTTGATTCTCCCGAGAATGCCAGCGAACCTGGTGTCCCCCTCTTCTTGGAGCTCTTCCTGCAGAGGATTGAGATGCAGGATCAGTCCATCTGCGCCTATCATGTC
>JAZFSU010000052.1:0-6715 GCA_036446335.1 Dehalococcoidia bacterium
AGTAAGCCAAATCGCCTTTCCTCAGCACACACCGAGAGTTAAACAAAACTGACTTTAGTGCAATCGTCACGCTAAGACCACTTTTGACCGAAAAGAACTTCCAGTGTATTCTTGAACATAATTGTGCATCAAGTGAGACATTTTAATTCTGGAGGTTCTCGTCAATGAATATTAAAGACATTACACTCGGTAAGCTAGCGGTAGCAAGTTTAATGTTCAATTCTCTCACTACCTATAATAATTCGCTCGTGAATTTCAGATTTGCTACCGGCGATAGAATAGACCTCACCATTCAAGAGCATCGCGAGGCCATGATGAAATGGTTAAACGACTGGGGGTGCAGGCACCTTTCGAAGGGCCAACATCAGGTTGCATCCCAGAGTATTCTGGATTGGTACCAAACGGACTGCGCCACTTTGTTTAGTGAGAAGACCCCTCTTTGGCAACTTGAAGATCAGGGAATTGAGACTGCCGCTGAAGCCTACGGTTCTCTTAAGGACAGGATAGGGGCGCGGCGTTCTCGCTATGGCAATGACTCAAAGGTTCCTATCGGCGCGACAGCAGCCTCCAAGATTCTTTTTGCCATAAGGCCAGAAGCGATGATGCCCTGGGATGAGGCGATGCGGAAAAGCTTCTCTTGTGACGGTAGTCCGTTATCATATACCGGATACCTCAAAACGATCAGAGCCCTGACAGTTCACATCGACACTCTTTGTCGGCAGAAAGGTTTTCAAATAGAGAATCTTCCTGGCAAAATCGGAAGACCCAGTTTGACGGTGGTGGAACTAGTAAACGAGTATGTCTGGGTGACCGAGACTTTGAGAAGACGGAAGGTTAACCTTCCCTCATCCCAAACCCTTATGCAATGGGCATCGCTCGGATAGACCAGAGAAATTCGAGTTCACATAACTAGGATCTGTTTAATATCCCTCTTCGGCCTCTGCTTGGTTCTTTCCCACAGTCTCCCATGAAGAAGGGTCCGCTCCGATTCACGAAGAGGCCTCAGCTTCGGTGGACTATCCGTGCAGTAGCCCCATTGGTTCCTTTGCGTGCTACATGACCTCCGAAACTGCCCCCCGCTGTGAGATGGTGTGAAATCGGTCCTCTCGGAGCACACCGTTCTTCACGAGACACACGGCCCCAGGGAGGATCCCAGTTGCGCGGCCCCCTTCGGGCCAACTGAATACGACACAGAAGGTCAACTCAGTGCATCGAAGGTGCTCCGAAAGGGGAGATGGATGGGATGACTTCGGTGAATCGGGACGCTGGCAGTGATCCGCTGCCTACGTCACATGCGGCCCACGCTAAGCCGGCTGCCCCTCGCCCCATCTGCTTCTCAGCCCAGAGGCGGCTTCACAGCGGTGAACTTGACGCTCGCCACTTTTCCTTCCACAAGAACGCGGTCTTCCTCGCTGGGAGGCGGAGTGAATTCTTCACCTGGACAACAAGCCATTGCTTCTAGTTCTTCGGGGGTGAGAATATGACGCGCCACAATCCGAACTTCAGTAAACTCCGCTTCTTCCACCGTCTGCCAATACTCCTCTTCAGGTATGGCCCCACCCAAACATCCAGACCAAGTGGACTGGAATCGCTCTCGTAGCTGGGGATTGATATCTTCGGTGAAGACAATATCCGAAATGGCCAGCCGTCCACCAGGCCGCAGGATGCGAAAGGCTTCTTTATACACGGCGTCTTTGTCGGGACATAGATTGATGACGCAGTTGGATACCACGACATCCACGAAACTGTTTGGAAGTCGGGATTTCCCCATATCTGCGACACGGAGTTCAATATCTCTGTTTTGGAATCCCGCCTCAGCCACAGCTTGCTTTGCTCGCTCAATCATCTGCGGAGCGAAATCTATTCCGACCACTTTACCTTGTTCCCCAACTCTGTGAGCAGCCAGAATAGCGTCTATCCCTCCTCCGCAACCAAAATCCACAACTACGTCGCCGGGCTGAAGATTCGCAAAGCCTGTGGGGTTGCCACAACCCCGTGAGAGGTTAAGAACGACCTCTGGGACTAGGGAAAGCTCTTCTTGGCTATAAAGCCCCTGGTCAACTGCGTAGCCCGAACTGGGCTGTCGCTTGCTGGGTCAACAGGACTCTGGCTTTCCGCCTGTCTCGGCGAATTCACCGTAGCGAGTCCTCACAACTTGTTTGATTTCGTTTGTTTCCATCTTTCTCGCTCCTTCCCAGTGGCACTGAGCGGCCTAACATTCACTTTTATATTATTGCACTAAATATAGGAAGTTAGTGGATTGTATTGTGTTCCAAACCGTTTTGTCATTTGGCCCACTACCGAAAATTCAACAACCTTGACGCAATAACTGCTCTTTGACTGCGATATCGGTTCGTGTGCAGGAGCGCCAAACAGGGCCATGACCCCGTCCCCGGTGAACTTGTCGATGGTGCCCTCATACCTGTGTATCTCGTCCAGTAGCACCTTGAAGCAGCCGTCCATGATCTGGTGCACTTCCTCAGGGTCCAGCTTCTCCGACATCGAGGTGTAGTTGGCGACATCGGCAAAGAGGACGGTCACGAGCTTCCGCTCTCCCTCGATAGCACCGCGGGAGGTCAGTATCTTGTCAGCGAGGAACTTGGGGGTGTATGACTGGGGCTGGGAGTAGTCGATTGACGGGGCTTCAGCGAGGGAATGGCCGCACTCTTCACAGAACTTGGCGGTAGGTGGCAGACCCTTGCTGCACTTGGGGCACTTGACCTCGAGCTTCGCACCGCACTCGAGGCAGAACTTCGCGCTTTCGCTATTGTCGAACTGGCACTGAGAGCACTTCACAGCTAGTTGGGAGGGAGACGCTCTTCGACGAAGGATTCAGTGCGGACATCGAAATGGAGATGGGGGTCGGTGTCAATGCGGCTGGTTCAGCGAACGGGGACGCTGGAAGTGATCCGCTGCCTTACGTCACATGCTGCCCTCGCCAGCCCCTAGTGTCCCTCGCCCATCGCGGTACAAGCGATGGTCCAATGAGGAGGGGCATTCACTGGGAAGGTATCACACGAAAAGTAGCACGTGCGGCCCTGAAGGCCCTGCTTACGAGCGGTTGCACGGTTTCATGCGTTACCGATAGAGACACCTTCCCACTTGCGGAGTACCACGACCTGCCTGGGGATTCCCATGGCTATGCGCAGGGAAGCCCCAGATTCCGATTGTGGGGCTTCTGATGATCATGTGGCTGGCCTCTGCCGAAGCTCCGCCAAACGTGGGGTTTTGCTATTCTTTTGCTATTCCACTGAGCGACACCCAACAGCACGGAATAGCACACCAGATACAACCACTGTCCGAACATCCGTACTGAACCGTAGCTGACGGCACGCCGTGGCATGCCATGCGTGACACTTCGGAACCAAGGGTCGTGGGTTCGAATCCCTCCGGGCGTGCCAGAAATCGTAGCTAAAACTGAGCCCTGGGGTTGCCCGAGGGCTCGTCTTCTGCGGTCCTGCAATTCCGTCCCAGGCCCTTTTCTAATATCTTTCTAATCCCTTGCTTATTCTTTTCTTGTTTCCGACGGCTAAACTTGCATCATCCACTATGTTGGGGAGGAGGGTAAGCGGATGATCAGCCACAAACCCACATCCTTGCAACATCAACCAGCGGTCAACCGAGGATGCCCACACTATTGGGTCATCGAGCCCCACAAAGGGCCTGCGAGCAGAGGCGTTTGCAGGTTATGCGGCGCAAAGGGCCAGTTCACAAACTACTTGTCACGCTATTCGGCAATATCCGACCCGGCACGACCTGCGAAATAATGTGACCACCGGATCGGTCCCGGACCACACTGTCCCAGGGACGAAGCATCAGAATTGTGCCTCCCGGCGTATCGCTTGTCATTCTCGGCAAGGACAAGGAGGGTCGACACAGTGAAGACATCGATAGTCGCGACACCAAGTTGCGGTATCTGTGGTACTGAGGCCTTCACAATAAGAATCAATCCGGACAGATCGCTGCTCGTGTGCATTTCATGCGGCGCTGAAAATGACATGGCGCCCGCGAGACGAAGCGGTCGGCAGCTTCTGTCCAGGCTTGTTCACAGGTTGTCGACATCTCTTAAGGGTCACAACCCTGTTGCAGGAATCCACACCGACGACACATATCGGGATCTCGACGTGGAACTTACCGAGTTCCTCGAGAGAGTCGCCACTGAAATGCGGCCGCCCTCGGAAGAGCTGCCAACAGGTGTGTCCGCTTGCAGCAATCTTTTGTGGATCGACGCAGGGTGTGGAACAGGCGACTCCTGTAGCATCTGCAGCTACCTCATAAGAAGTGACAGGTAGTCGCCACGAGCGAGACGCTCCGGGAATCAGGGCATGATGCACGAGGATGCCGAGGCTCCCCAGCTTCCAGCGTTCGCAGAGAGCCCCCGGTGAAACGCCGCAAACCGCTTTGCCCCGGGGCCGCTATCTGGAACGTACCTCAAGTATCGCCCTCGCATTGACTCCACAACGGTCCGTGGCAGTAACCTTGTACACACGCGGCGCCACATCCGGAACGGTGAAGACCTCCTTGAACCAGCCCACGACAGGTGTCACGCTGATGAGGGTGGTCTCGCCGAGGGTCACGGTAACGCGATCAATTCGGCATTCACCCCACCCCGTTCCGACTATCGCGATCTCGTCACCAGGATAGCCATAGTCGGCGTCTATGTCGATCGACGCCGGGCCCTCCGGGGTTGCCCCAAGCGTTGGTGAAGGAGCCACCGGAGACGATTCGACCAGGAACGATCCGTTGGCACTGTTGACAGGGTCAGAGACGATGATGGTGTAGCTCTCCGGAGCAAGGGTCGCATCAATAACAAACGACGTCATGAAGCTCCCGGTGGCATCGGCCGGTACAGTCGTCGATACAGGGGTGCTGACGATGCTGACTGACGCGTCCGGCTGGAAGCCCGTGCCGCTGATTGTGACTGTAGTGCCTGCGGCAGCATGATCCGGACTAAGAAACACGACAGCATCCGTGGCGGCAGCGGTCGAGGTCGGTGTAGGCGACGGAGTGGAGGTCGCCGGTGCCGGGACTCGGTTGCCACTGTTGTCCCACGTATTGCCCGTTTCGTCGGTCGCAGTGGCGTAATAGGTCGGAGTACCTTCGGGGTACGGCCCACCGGTGTAGGTGCATGGCGATGAGGTACACTCCTTCACCATTTCCCCATTTACGAACAGCTCGATGCTGCGCAAGTCGTCGAGATCCGATGTTGCGGTGAATGTAACCTCATCCGACGCCGAGGGCGCCACAGGTGACATCGTCATGGTGACGGTCCCCTCAATTCCACATCGAACGAAGACGGCCAGCAGCACGATTATTGCGACTGCGATCCCATCCGCCACAAGCGCCCATCGGGACACCAGGGGAGGCTGCACCAGCTCGCCTGCAACGCTTCTGACCTCCCCACCTTTAGCGCCATGCGGCGTGACCGATATCTCGAATCTACGGTTCTTTGGCTGACCGGTAATCAGGCGCTTGCGGGGCCGGACAGTCACGGGGACATGAGCAGTAGCGCCTGGTTCTACCACCACGGTGTGCTGCCCAAATTCAAAACGGCACACATTCTCGGCGTCGAGGCCAGCCATCGTATAGGTGGTCGCCGCGTTGCCAGCGTTCGAGACGCTCAGCTGATAGGAGCCCTTCCTCGCTGTAACCTTCCTGGGCGCCAGATCAACGCCGAAGGAGACGAGGTGCTGAACCTGTATCGTAAGGGATGCCTCGCCCTCAAGCGAAGGATCCCTTGCCGAGAGCGCTTTCAGTCGAACTTCATAGGTCCCTGCCTTGCTTTCGCTGCCTCGTGGGACCTCAACCCTGACAACCACCTGCAATTCGTCGCCAGGGAAGAGGGAAGCACTGGACACAGAGAGCGAGCACCATTCCGGATCGATTCCCTCAATAGAAAAGGAATAGGCCTCAACGACATCTCCAGCATTCCTGACGGTAGCCGTCGTCTCTGCGCTTGCCCCAGGGGCGATCTCAAGCCTATTCTCCCTCAACGAGACAACGATCTTGTCGGACACGTTCTCCCCCATGCATGCATTGCCTATATGGCGGGCTGATCATTGGAGCTTATACCAGTTGCATATACCTTTGTCAACCAAAGTGACGCGTTGCCGCCAACCTGGGAGGCCCTCGCCAAAATGGGAGACGGCCCGCCAGCCGCCCTCACCAGCGATACCAGCAGATCTGCCTACCACGCGTGCCCGTTGTGCATAGCCGGACTGACATGTCACGGTCGTAGGTCGAATCAACCGTGATAGCGACTCCCTATCCCTCGAGACGCACAGGTTTGACACCGTCTCCTCGGGAGTTTATCCTACCTTCACCGAACGCCCATGATACCCTGGCGATGAAAGGCTGGCGGCGATGGAACCAGACGGGAATCTGCTTACCCAAAGGGAGAAGGACGTCCTGATCCTGGTCGCCCGCGGCCAAACCAACCGAGAGATCGCCGACACGCTGTGCATGTCTCTGAGCGCTGTCAAGGTCTTCCTCCACCAGGCATGCGTCAAGCTTGAGGCGCGTAACAGGGCGCAGGCGGTTATCGTCGCCATGCAACAGCGCGCTATCTGCGCCAACGACGTCTACTCGCTGGAGGAGTTGGCTGACCTGCTCGCCTCCCTGGGGCCCGAGGCGATCGAGACAGTCGCTGACCTCCTTAGACGCAAACTCAAGGACGCTCGCCCGCTGACAGGCGTCGACTGACTCCCGCTGAGTC
>JAZFSU010000053.1:0-2238 GCA_036446335.1 Dehalococcoidia bacterium
TCGGGTTCTTCCAGTCATCTGCCTTCCAGCACATTGTCCTGGGGGTGGCAAAGGGGGACGGGTTCGTACCACTGGAGACACTCTTTCTCGGTCCGTGGTTTGAGTTGTCCCTGCCCGCAAGTCGCCGTCATATGCACCGTAGCTGCGGCAAGGACGAAAGACAGCCATTGGATAGCTTCAGGATTTGGTCGATTTTCGATTACCCAGACACGCTCCTAGAGACGGAGGCTCCCCGCCTCCACCGGCTGCTTCTGGGACCCATCCCTCAGAATTTGCAGGAGAGCCACCGCGAGCCGGTGCTTGCAGGGATGCCCCGGGCCGTGGCGCGAATAGTCAGCGCAGTCACAATGACCATCTTGGATCTCGTACCACCTGAGCCCGTCCTCTGACATCACCCGGCTACGGTTTGCCTCCAACTCTACTACGGGGCGCAGGAGCAACAGGAAAGCCGCTTTCTCCAATCTGGAGGTGAGATGGGGATTGGTGTGTGATGTCTGTTCCACGATGTCCCTCAGGTCCTGGATGGTGATAGCCATTGTCTTCCTCCTTCTTGTCCGCGCACGGGGAGATGGGGCGCACTACACCTGAACGGTGTCCACACTGTTCCCTGCTGTGCGTCGGGCGATTCCGAGTTCACGTTTCCCTTGAACAACCTTCAAGAGGTCGTCCAGAGTGCATTCGGGATGATTGTCCAGCCAGTCCCTTGGCATGACACCATCGATAAGTTCCACTAGTTCGTTCCGCTGAAGCCCCAATTCGCGGACACTGGTCCAGAAGGGTGTCCAATCGTGATGACCGTTGCCGAAACCCGAAGGCGCATGGGAATACCCATTCCTTGAGTCGTGGAGCTTCGCGAGGGCGCTCTCGGTCGCCTCTCTGACGCACTCTGCTGCAGCCTGAGGCCGCTCTCGATGTACCTGCTTGAATACGACCTCGCTGTCCCCACAACCTTCCCAGACCTGTTCGAAGCGAGAAGTGCTTGCGCTGGCCCAGACCCACTCACCTTGACGGGACATTTGGACGAGGGCAATGTAGGTCTCTGGAGTTTCCCACAAGCTGACTTGGGGCCGTAGATAGGGTGTCATCGCATTGGCGGCTGCCGCAGTGTCCTCTATGCGGGGTTCTTGTGAGGTCTCCGCTTGGATGGCAACCGCGCCGACCTCAGTCTGTCTCTTTGACATCTCAAGGTCGAAGGATGTCCTGCTCCTTTCTCTGCAAAACCTTCGTTTGATCGCACCACGCTGGTTGATCTTTCTCAGGCACTCTGCGCCGACGAAGAAGCAACGATCAGTCTCCTCCTCCTTCAGGCCATAGAGAATACGCGGCTCAAGCGAGCCGCAGGCATCGCACTGAGCATCAGCACGATCTCGCACCGGTCGTGACAGCCGCATGAATGTCCTATCGACCACGAACTCATCGAGCTTTCTTTCATAGGCATCCGACATCTCGGACCTCCCGATCGAAAATGGGTTCGTTTCGCAAAAACGCTGTTTCCGGCTCCTCACCCAAAATGGGTTCGTTTCGTAGAAATGGTGTTTCGGGCTGCCTGCTAAACTCACAGGCGTCACACTCCTGCCCTACAGGCAGTGGCCGACCCGACTGAACACAGTGCAGCCTCACCCAGGGACAGCGCTGCCACAGCTCCCAGCGATTGCCAGTAGCAGGTGGAGCGTCACCGACCTGCAACACATCCGCGATTCCATCCATCATCAGGGATACGCGGATATCGCGGCGAAAGGCGGAGACAGAGTATCGTGGATCCTGGACCTTGCGATCTTGAGCATAGGCCAGCCACTGATGCGGTTCGGGTGACTCTGTGGCAGCCACTACGTACCAGCTGGGCTCATTGAGCAGGATTGCGTCAACGTTGACGCTTTCTCCATCATCCTGGTCCTGGGCAAAGAAGAGCTTCCAGATCAGGGCGTACTTCTGGGCATGGCGGAGACTGATCTCGAACTTACGTGCGATGCCCTCCAGGGCATGGTCGTTGTGAACACTCCGTTGCTGGGCCTCATAGAGAATAGCTGCCTGGATGAGCCAGGAACGCTTGCCCAGAGAAAGACTGTATCCGAAGGCCTCGACTAGCTGTTCGTCACAGAGATAGCTTATGATGTCGAGGAGGGAAGACAAGGAGTCCTCCGCCAGGTTCAGCACCTGGAAGAAGGAAGGGGCATCAAATCCACGCTCATGACGACGTCTCATCACCAGCTCGCCTGTGTCTCTGTCCACTACTCTTAG
>JAZFSU010000054.1:0-4520 GCA_036446335.1 Dehalococcoidia bacterium
GGCAATGAACTCGACCATTAGCCGAGCGATTTCCGCGCCCTGGTCGTCCTGGAGGAAGTGACTCGCCTCCGGGAGGCGCGTGTGTGGTTGGCCGGCAGCGCCGGGGATGCTGTCGATCAGGATGTCCTGGGCCTCCTGCGAACCGAGGTTGCCAGGATCGTTGCTTGCCCAGATGGTCAGGAATGGCTTCTCGTATTCGGTCAAGCCAGCCCATGCGTCCTGGGTCACTCCCGGCAACTCGTTGACCAACGAAGGAAATGTGCGCGGTCCCGCCATGTAGATGTGGCTCGGGAAAGGCGCGTCGTAGGCAGCTTCTTCTTCGGGCGGCAAGTCGAAGTATGTCATAGCCTCAACGACTTCTGATGCATGAAACGACGCGCCTGTCAAGGCGTATTCTATCCAAAGTCCGAAGCTCTCCCAGGGATCTACAGGGATTAACCTGTTGCCGTCTTCGTCCCAGAATGGGGGTTGCTCCGGCGGAATCAGGGCGAACGGTGCAACGATCTCGGTGTTGAGCTCGTTCGGGTCTTCGACCGGGGGGAACGGCTGCGTGCCGGCGGGGAACACGGGCAGGGCGCCGTCGCCGACAACGATGCGATCGAACCACTCAGGGTGCTCCCCCGCGACGCGTAGCCCGATCAGGCTGCCCCAGTCCTGGCCGAACATGGTGATGTGCTCGAGGTTAAGAGACTGGATGAACTTCTCGAGGCGATCAATGTGACCCAGGTAGCTGTAGTACTCAATGTCGATGGGCTTGTCCGACCGGCCAAATCCGATGTGGTCCATGGCAATGACGCGATGACCAGCATCAACCAGTACGGGAATCATCTTGCGATACAGGTAGGACCAGCTCGGCTGGCCGTGAAGCAGGAGGATGGGGTCAGCGTCGGCGGGGCCTTCATCGACGTAGCCCTGGTGCAAGCCATCAATCTCAATGTACTTGTCCTCATAGGGGAAGTCCGGCAGGTTGTGCAAGCGGGCGCCAGGAGTGCGTACGAATTGGACCCCGTTCGCGGTCGTCATGATCTCGGCTGACTCGTCGTTGTCTCCGTCGCAGGCATAAGAGCCGACCATCAGAGACATCAGCAGCAATACCATCGCAGCTAGATATGGCCTCTTCATTGACTCTCCTTTCGATCCTCCACCCTCGCCAGCACCTCTTGCGTCTTCCGCAGGTAATAGTCCGTGCCCATGTCCTTGAACTCGCCGTCAGTCTTGCTAAGGCCCTCCCCAATGCGTCAGCGCTCTCATTCTCATCCAAAGTCGAACAAACTGTCGTTCGCCACGAACGGGATTATCCCTTTTGCCAGGCCAAAACTCCTGAGGACATGTTGAATGAGTTCGTGCGCTATGTTGTTGGGATGGAGACCTTCCACGACGCGTCTCCGGATTATCGGTCTTGCACTTGGAGCAAATCATCTTGCTGGTGCCAAAAGGGATGGCAGACGGATTTATGCTGGAAACATCGTAGAGGACTGTAGGCCTCCAGTCAATGTTGCCGCATCGGCGCTGACACAGTGTGTGGGCCAGCGCCGATGCGCCACGAAGCTTGTGTGGATGCCTTCAGGGACCTATACTGGCGGAAAGGCACTTGTCGCAAAACTGCGTCAATTCCATTTCAGTCGTCGGGAGGGATGAAGATGAGCTACTACTTCAGCAAGACCCTGGACCTGTCCTTTGATGAGGCCGTGGTCAAAGTGAGCGAGGAACTCAAGAAAGGGGGGTTCGGCATCCTCACGGAAATCGACGTGAAGGAGACCCTGAAGGCAAAACTGAATGTGGATTTCAGGAAGTACAGGATCCTTGGCGCGTGCAACCCCTCCTTTGCCTACGAGGCGTTGCAGACGGAGGACAAGATCGGGCTGATGATGCCGTGCAATGTGATAGTCCAGGAGACCCCGGATGGACGCATCGAAGTCGCTGCTGTAGACCCGGTTGCGTCCATGTCTGCCGTTGCCAATCCAAAGCTGCGGGGCGTGGCGGAGGAGGTGCGCGGGAAGCTCAAAGACGTGGTGGCCAGTCTCTAGCTGAGGGTCAGGGAACTCGGCCTATTTCAGTTTCCGGCCTTGCGCCAGGAGGTTGACGGCCTTCTTGATACGCCTCAACTGCGCCGCCTACCATTCATAATCATGCTGAGTGGCAGCTGCATACTCTCTACTCAGCTTCTGCCTGGTTTCGCTCAGCCTGGAGCTGATGGTAGCACTCAGATTGGTCATCACCACATACCCGATACGGGGATTCTCCTCGAACAACTTCTTCAGATCCGAGCCCTTCAGGTAGAGCTCCTGGGTCCTTTCGGCGCACTTGGCAGAGGAGGTGTAGAGGCACGGCTCAACGAGAGCAGACCATCCGAATACCTCTCCTGCCTTCGCCCTGTAAATCGTGACCTCCCTGGACCACGGCTCGTAGAGGTTGACCACGATATTTATCTTGCCAAAGCGACAAAGATGCAACTCGTTCGCGCTGGCGTTCTGCCTGAAGCAGATATCGCCCTCCTCGAAGTTCCGCTCTTGGCAGAGTTCTGCAAGCTTGGCGAGCTCGCCGTCGTCGAGACCATCGAAAAGGCCGAACTCCTTCAGTACCTGGAACGGGACCATTCCCTGCCTCCTCTTCACATCTGACATATCGGGTCAGATAATATACGTAGGGGGCTGAAATGTCAACGGAGGAAGAAGCGGAAAGTCGAGAGGCCGTCAGATTCGGGAGACGGCGCCGGGACGTGAGTAAAGACTCGATTAGCCGACGCTGTATGTTCCCGTGCCGACCGCTATGAGCACCTGTTCCTCGTTGTGCAGTTCCATGCGGGTCACGGCAACCTTCTTGCCGGCGCGCAGGATGGAACCTGTTGCGGTGAAGACCTTACCCTTTCCTGGCCGCAGATAGTCGACCCGCAAGTCAACTGTGCTCACTCTGCTGAGTTTCCTTGCCTGCTCCTCCAGGGACAGTCCTTTGACTTCGTCCTTGAGCCTCCACGCGATAACGGTCCCTCCGATGATGTCCATCATGGCCGAGATGGCTCCGCCGTGCAGAGTCCGGATCTCCGGGTTCAGGGCCAATTCATCACGCATCACAAGCTTGAGGCAGATATCGTCGCCGTCCAGCGGCTCAAACGTGACGCCTAGTAGTTCTATGAACGGTGGATATCTTCCCTCGAGACCCATAGCTTCCGACAGTTTTCCATCACTTTCATTCATGCTGGTCACGAATTCTCTCCCGGTGGCTTACTTCGCAATTTACCTGGTTCCTGGCCCGATCCACCTGTATTCTGGGGGCTTGCGTTCGACTTGTCAATTTGCCCGCCCGTTCCCGTAGTCGTCTACTGCCCGCAGATACTTGGGGACTACTACCCAGAAAAACTGGGTAGTAAGACCATTGCCCCTGGAGAGATTATGGCTCATCCTACTGTGGAGATGTGTGCCGACCATCTCATAATACGCAAGCTCTGGTGCAGCATGAGTGGAGCTTCGGAAGCCGCAGTATTGTTAGTGAGTGCGACATGATTGAGAAAGCGGCGAACCAGACGGAACTTGCGGCTCCATGCGGCCTGTATTGTGGTGTGTGTAGGGTTCATATGGCCCACGCAAATGATGACCTGGAATTCAAGGAGCGGTTGGCGGAAGAACTCGGTCTGACCGTGGAGGACATCAAATGCGAAGGATGCCACTCTGAAGTCCTGTTCGTGGGCTGCACGTCCTGTGAGATAAGGTCCTGTGTTTCCGAAAAAGCTTTCAAAGGGTGCCACCAGTGCGGTGACTTTCCCTGCCGGTTCATCAAGGACTACCCGCTCCACTATGGCAGGAGAGTGATGGAGCGCGCGATCCCGGCCAGGAGAGCGCTCGGGGTCGAGGAATGGATCGGGAAGGAGCTGCAACGCTACCGTTGTCCCTATTGTGGCGGCAAAGCATATATGGGGGCGAAAGAGTGTTGGGACTGCAGGGAGCCGGTCGATATTGACTGACAGGTTGCTTGGGGCGAAAGAGCTGGAATCGGCTCGCTATCCCACGCCGTAGGTCCCTGTACCGACTGCTATGAGACTCTGGTCCTCGTTTCGCAGTTCCATGTGAGTCACCGCTACTCTACTCCCAGTGCGCAGGATGGAGCCTGTTGCGGTGAATACTTTGCCTCTGCCCGGCTTCAAGTAGTCGACCCGCAGGTCAATGGTGCTGACCCCATTGGGTCTTCTTGCCTGTTCCCGCACAGGCTGTCTCCCGACTTTGTCCTTGAGGCTCCAGTTGACCACGGTGCTTCCAATGATCTCCATAATGGCAGGGATAGCTGCCCCGTTCAGGGTCCCGCCCCTGTAACTCAGCGCCAGTTCATCACGCATCTTGAGTTTGAAGCAGATATCGTCGTTGAGGGGTTCAAACGTGATGCCCAGGAGCTCGACAAACGGAGGATACATCCTGTCAAGGCCCATTGCCCTTGGCAGCTGTTCGTCTTCATCACTCAGGCGACTCATTCGTGGTCCCTTCGCTTTCACCTTTAGCCGGGCTGGGGAGGCTACGGTGATTCTAACCGTC
>JAZFSU010000055.1:0-7585 GCA_036446335.1 Dehalococcoidia bacterium
ACTGCGCCACATTCTGCCCCTGGATCACTGCCGGCACCGATCTCACAAGGTAAGTGCGCTCGCCAAAATGATCGATCCCAAATCCGTATTCGGCCAGGGCTTCGGTGTGCAACTCCAGCAGCTCCTGCTGGCGCGGGGTCAGCTCCACCGGCGCAGGTTCAAGCAAACCCTGAACCTCGACCGCCCTGCGCTGCTGCTGGGCGCGGACCTTCTCGAAGCAGACCCGCTCATGCGCCGCGTGCTGGTCGATGAGAAACATCCCGTCCGGCCCCTCAGCCACTATGTACGTGTTGGCCAGTTGGCCGAGAACGCGAAGGATCGGGAGCAACTTAGCAACCGGCTCAGAGCTGGCTGGCTCGGGCGGCGGTGGCTTCGCCCCCACGACGTCGGCATCACTATCGAAGGCGGGCAGCCTTTCCATCGAAGGTACGGGGGTTGGCTCAGCGGGACGCAATGTGTCCAGTGTGGGCATGGGCGCCTGGGCCAGCAGTGTCTCCCTGACCGCTTTCTGCACTAGGCCAAACACGTCGCGCTCGTGAAGAAACTTCACCTCGCTCTTGGCTGGGTGAACATTGATGTCCAATTCCTGCGGAGGGAGAAAGATGTTGACCGCAGCTATCGGGTGCCTTCCGGTGATAAGAAGGCCCTGATAAGCATCCTCCAGCGCGTAGGTGAGCATACGGCTCTGTACCCAGCGCCGGTTGACGAAGAAGCTGATGTAGCTCCGCGTGGCGCGGGTGATCGACGGGGGGCTTACAAACCCGGACGCCCGCGGCTGCAGGGAATCCCCGCTTTCCTCACTTGACTCGACCTCGAGAAGTGACCGGGCATTCTCCGCGCCGTAGATCAGCCCCATCACGTCTCTCAGGTGGCCGCTTCCCGGGGAGCGAAACGTGGTCCGCCCGTCAACGACGAGAGTGAATCTCACGTCCGGGAACGCCATGCCGTACTGGGTGACGAGTTGGCTGATGTGCCCGTTCTCGGTAGCCGTGGACTTGAGAAACTTGAGCCGAGCCGGGAAGCTGCGAAACAGGTTTCGTGCAGTGACCGTGGTCCCCTCAGGGCTGCCTCGCTTCGCCCGGTGCACGATAGCGCCGTCCTTGATGCTGATGGAAGCGCCAGCGAGCTCGTCCTGGCTGCGGGTGACCATGGTCACCTCAGCGACCGCCGCGATCGACGGCAGCGCCTCGCCCCTGAAGCCCAAGCTCAAGATCGACTCAAGGTCCTCGACGCTTGCCACCTTGCTGGTAGCGAATCTCTCGAAGGCGAGGTCCACGTCCCCCGGCGGTATCCCCGCTCCGTTATCCACCACTCTGATCAGCCGCACGCCGCCACCCTGTACCTCGACAGCGATCCGGTTAGCGCCGGCGTCGAGGGAGTTGTCCAACAACTCCTTGACCACCGAGGCCGGCCTCTCGACCACCTCACCGGCGGCGATCTTCGCTGCTACGTCAGGAGCGAGCACTTTTATCGGCATGCTGCTATTATAGCGCCTTCCTTCATGCGGATACACGGTGGGTTGCGTTTCACTCCACCCACCCTACGGTCTGATCTTTCAGTGGCGTGCCGCGCACAGGCAGTTGTGCGGATCATGTTTTCCAGACGATAGCGAGCCCTCACTCCAGGCTGATCAGGACGGCAGCGGCTACAGCGAAGAGCAACAGGGTCACAAGCACTCGTAGGGTGGGTGCAGCGCAGCGAAACCCACCATCTCATTCCTCACGCATCCCACTGTTAGCCTCCGCGGTCGCACAGTCGTAGGGTGGGTGCAGCATAGCGGAACCCACCAACCTCTCACTCCAAATCCATCGTCCTGACCTCATCCCTGACCGCGCCTCCCCAGTGCTCCGGATACAACCCTCTCTCCACGAACCGCCTGAAACTGCTGTGCTTCCATTCCGCAGGCAGGCTCACGAGCCCATGTTTGACAGGATTGTAATGGATGTAGTCACAGTGACGGTTGAAGTCCTCCTGATCCCTGATCCTGTGTTCCCAGAACCTCCTCTGCCAAACACCTCTTTCGCCCTTCTTGAGCATTGACTCCGACACCACTTCGGCCTTGCCTCCAGCGTACCGGCGCGTGAAGGTCGCCTTGACCTGCTTCCATCTTGTCGAGTAATCGTAATCATGATCCGGCAATGTCCAAATGCAGTGGAGGTGGTCCGGTAGGATCACTATGGCATCCAACGTATACGGCCGATCGCGCGCAGCCAAATCGAAGCATGTGCTCAACAGATCAGCAGCAGCCTCGTTTTCGAAGACCGGATATCTCTCATAGGTCACAACCGTGAAGAAGAAAGTCCCTCCGCTCATCCAGGCTCTGCGGTAGTCCGGCACGTGTGTTTCCTTTCCCGCACGTTCTGGAGCGGTGGGTTGCGTTTCGCTTCGCTGCACCCACCCTACAGCTACTCCCCGTCCTCCCCACCGCCCGGCAAACGTGAGATCGAAGTGACCGCGATCTCACACTGCGGGTCACCCCGCATCATGCTTTTCCCGATCTTGACTTCGCCTCGAAGACCGCATGCCTCGAGCCATCCCTCGTGCCTGTAGCCACAGGCACACTCATAGATCCCGATTATCCCGGCCTTCCTCACCTCGTCAAAGACCAGACACCTCGTAATGACGCCCGTGACAGAGTCGTGACTGATAGTTCGGGCCTCACCTTCCAGCATAGGCGGGGGGAAGTACACGCCGAGCGCGAGCTCGACAACGCGCGCGAAATCCTCGCCGCTTTCGATCTCCCCGCACCCCGTGGCCTCCAGCAGCCTCCTCATCTCAGTCCTGGCCATCGATTTCAGTGTAATCTGGTTCAGTCTGTTGCCCACTTCGAAGCCGTACTCCGCACTGACCTTGAGAAACCACCTTGAGTCGTGGGAGAACCAGTTCTCAGACAGTATCTTCCGCAGCACATCCGGGGTCAACCTCTTCCTCAGGTCATCGGTCTGCATGCCAGTTGCACCTCCGCATCGATCACCTGCCGCATGTCAGAGCACGCTCACGCAGGTATGAGATCACAGTAGTGGAAGCGGTTGTCTCTCAGAACAACCTCTCCCTTTGTGTGAGGTATCCGCTCACGGAAGACAGGCCCATCGTAGACAAACGAATGGAACTCGCCGTTCTCGCCGCATGGATCGACTGAGGCCGGGAGGTCGGACAGGAACTGCTCATCGTACACCCTGCCCGCATACTTCCCGTCGAGGGCCTCCGAGTCCACGCATGTGACGACCGCCTTGAAACCCAGGTCTATGAAGGCCCGAGCGAGCCCGGCTGTGTCCTTCTTCCACAGGGGGAACACACCCTTCATGCCCAGCTTCGACAGGTTCTTCTCCCTGTATTGCTTCAAGTCCTCGAGGAAGATATCCCCGAAGACTACGGAACTGACGCCCCGGCTTTGATACTCCCGGAGCTTCGCTTCCATCCTGGATTCGTATTCCTCATTCGATGAATCCCTGGAGATGAGGACCTTCTCCAGAGGGAGCCGCAGCGATTCCGCCTGCCGCTCGAGAAGCACGACCCGTACGCCGTGCATCGAAATCCTGTCGTAGTCTTCGGTCACTGTGGTGAGCAGCGCCGCTATCTCATAGCCTTGAGTCATCTCCAACTCATAGAGGGCCATCGCGCTGTCCTTGCCGCCGCTCCACGCAAGAAGGACCTTTTCAATATCAGCCACAGTCACACCTCGCCTTCATTATACCAACGCACGATGTGTCGAGTCACATCATCGACGATTCCCCGAAACTCCCGTCTGCGGCGGCCCCCAGACCCACGGTTGCTTGACATCCAACTCGCGGGCGAGTAGATTCATTATACGAGGGTCAGCACTTCACGAGGGTGCCAGGGGAGAAGATGAAGATCTCGGTGATGACCGATGTCCTCGAGGCGAACGACCGTATCGCCGCTGCCAACAAGGACGTCTTCGACAGGAACGGGAACCTGGTGATCAACCTCATGAGCTCTCCGGGATCAGGCAAGACCTCACTCCTCGAGAAGACCGCGGAAGCTCTGGCCGGCCGGATGCGTCTCGGCGTGGTCGTCGGGGACATCGAGACCAGCCGCGACGCCGAGCGACTCGAGAAGCACGACATACCGGCAATCCAGCTCACGACGGGCACTGCTTGTCATCTGGATGGCAACATGATCGCCTCCGCCCTCCCTCACCTGGACCTCAACCGGATCGACATTCTGTTCATCGAGAACGTGGGGAATCTGGTCTGCCCCGCCGAGTTCAAGGTCGGAGAGGATGACAAGGTGATGATCCTGAGCGTCACCGAAGGCGATGAGAAGCCCCTCAAGTACCCGCTCATGTTCCGGGAGTCGTCGCTCCTGATCATCAACAAGACCGACCTTCTGTCCTTCACTAATTTCAGTATGGAGGAAGCGAGGGCAAACGCTCGCCGAATCAACCCGGACCTGGAGATTCTGGAGCTCTCCTGCACGACCGGGCAGGGAATGGAGCAATGGCTTTCCTGGCTCACCGCTCGACGCCAGAGGCGGCTGGAGAGTCTTGGCCGTGCATGAAATGGCCTTCGCTCAGAACATCCTCGATATAGCGGTCGCCGCGGCCCAGAGGGGTGGAGCCAAGAGGATTGGCAAGATCAACATCGTCGCTGGTGAGTTGAGGGGGATCGTCGCGACTCAGCTCACCTTCTGCTTCGGCATAGTAGCGCAGAATACCATTGCCAGCGATGCCTACCTTAACCTGGAAACCGTCCCCGTGACAGCAAAGTGCACGAGCTGCGATGAGGCTTTCACCGTCGAGGACTTCTTCTACATCTGCCCGCGGTGCGAGTCGACCAACGTCGAGGTGACCGGAGGAACCGAGCTCCGCGTCAAGGACATCGAGGTGGAGTGAAAGGAGGAGACCATGAGCCAGCAGACCTACGAAAGACTTGTCGAAACACTGGGGAAGCGGGGAGGAGCCGCTCCCGCCATCAAATGCCCCGAGCTGTATGAGCTTCTGAACGAGCTCTTCACGCCCGAGGAGGCAGCGTTGGCCTCGCAGATGCCCATGCAGCCGATTTCGGCAGCAGACCTCGCCACCGAGACGGGCCGCGACCGGGTAGAGGTGGAGCAACTTCTCGATGTCATGGCCAACAAGGGGCTGATAATCTCCCGGGATCGGCACGGGGTGGACCTGTTCACCGTCCAGCAGATGATGCCGGGGATCTTCGAGTATCAGTTCATGAGAGGCGAGGTGAACGACCACTGTAAGAGGCTTGCGCACCTCTTCGATGATTTTCTCGATGTGGTGGCAAAGTCCTTCAGCGAGGGCGCGACTCTGCCGCTGTTCCCCTTTGCCAGGGTGATTCCGGTGGAGGAAGAGGTCACCGCCAGCGTGCAGATCGAGCCGTATGACAGGGTCTCCCACTACATAGACACCGCCGAGCACGTGTCCGTGTCCACCTGCTATTGCCGCCACCACGGCGACCTCCTCGACCAGGGCTGCGACAAGCCGAAGGAGGTCTGCCTGACCTTCGGCCCGGCAGCCAAGTTCAACGACAAAAGAGGATTCGGACGGCTGATATCCAAGGAGGAGGCCCGGCGTATCCTGGACCTCTCGGAAAAAGAGGGGCTGGTGCACTGCTCGACCAATACCGGCAGGTATATCGACTTCATCTGCAACTGCTGCTCCTGTCACTGCTTCATCCTTCGCAGCATCAAGCACTCCGGCATGCCCAGCGCGGCGGCCACCTCCGGATTCATCGCGATGGTGTCCGAAGAGGACTGCATAGGGTGCGAAGAGTGCGTTGAGCGATGTCAGATGGAAGCGCTCTCCATGCACGGCGACGTGGTGGAGCGGGATGCCGGGCGCTGCATCGGATGCGGGATATGCGTGTCTACCTGCACCACGGGCGCAATCACCATGGAGCCGAGAGACGACCGTCCGGTAACCCCGTATGACCGAAAGAGCCTCAACGATGCCATGTTCGCCTCCCTGGGCATGCGATCGAACACTGGCTAGTGCGTCACGCTCGGACTGTCTGCTTCAAGCTCGCCTGACTGACCGACGAAGGGGGAACAACTTAGCATGGCTGATGAACACCCGGCGCGCGCTGCGTCACGCGGATCGATGAGCGCCGTCAGCACGAATGCCAGGGAGGAGTGGCTCGCGCTGTTTGCCGACGACGCGATCATCGAAGACCCTATCGGCGTATCCATCCTCGACCCCGAGGGGAAGGGTTTCAGGGGAAAAGCCGAGATAGCGGGCTTCTGGGACCGCAATATCGGGACAAACAAGATTCAATTCGATATCCATCACTCGTACGCCGCAGGAGACGAAGTGGCGAACACGGGAACGATCACAACGACCCTGGAAAACGGCATGAAGGCAATCGTCGAAGGAACGTTCGTCTACAGGGTGAACGACGAGGGCAAGCTCATCTCCATGAGGGCCTACTGGGAGGTCGACAAGCTCCAGTTGATCGGGCCGTAGGTGAGAAGTAGACAGAGGCTGGGTTGGCCTCTGCAGGCGGGCCTCCCGTGGTTGCCCTATCCCCAGTCGTCGTAGCCCTGTCGCATAGCAGCCATGTACTCCTGAGAAGGCTGTGTCTCTTCGGACCGGCCCTTCCTGACGTAGGTTGCCGCCTCTACCAGGTCGCCGCCCACTGCAGCGACCATTACGCTCAACCGATCGGCGGCAGTAGGACTGCCATAGTGCCTGTCCAGCATCCTCAGGTCCTTGTCCGAGACCTCGTACACCCCTCCTATGACCCTGGCACCTCTGGAGGCCACGATGCTGGCGACCGCGCTACGCCATTTCCGCTCCCATCCCACGAATGTCAGCGTGAAATTGGGCAGGTGAGCCTTGAACAGCGGCTTGCTGTCAGGGCAGAGCCGCTTCATCTCTTTGTGGCTGAGATCGGTGCTGTAGGCGAAGTAGTACATTCTGCTCTCTCCCGGAAACACCCGGCCCGGCGTGTGATGGCCTGCCAAGCTTGCACGATTATAGCCTCTGAGAGGGAGCTTTACAACACATCGCTCCAGAGAAGTAGGGTGGGTGAAATGGAATGGAACCCACCACACGGGTTCCCAATCGCGGTGGGTTTCGCTAGGCTCCACCCGCGCTACCCGTCTATGCGGGATCCGGGGGACGGAGCGGGGGCGGGCGCTTGCCGGCAGCATAGCGCTCCAGGCCCGCGGCCAAATCCGGATCGGAGTAGCTGTCCCGATGAAGCTCGCGCTCAAGCCTCAGTCCTTCGACAAGCGGCAGCGCCAGGCCTTCGTACGTAGCGCGCCGGTCGTTTCGCAGACTGACCTTTGGGTAGGATGAGATGGCCTCGGCCACCTCTACTGCGCGTGCCAGCGCCTGGCCTTCGGGGACAACCTCCTGGACCAGCCCCATGCGGAGCGCGTGAGCAGCGTCGATCACCACGCCGGTCTCGATCAGGTACAGAGCGTTGCCCAGGCCCACGATCCCGGGCAGTCGCTGCGTGCCCCCGTCAACGAGAGGAACGCCCCAGCGCCGCTCCACCAGACCGAACGAGGCGTTGCCAGCCGCGATGCGGAAGTCACACCAGCAGGCCAGTTCGACCCCCCCGGCCAGACAATAGCCGTTGACAGCGGCTATGGTCGGCTTGCCGACGTC
>JAZFSU010000056.1:0-2177 GCA_036446335.1 Dehalococcoidia bacterium
GTCAGGGTCCCGCTTCTGGACACCACACCGACATGGCCCTCCATGAAAATGTCGCCACTCATAATGCCCGCCTTGCATTTTCCCGCGGAGAGCACTCCTGGGCAGTTGGGCCCAATGAGCCGTGCTCCGGTCTTCTTCAGATGCCCACTCGCCATCACCATATCCAGCGTCGGGATTCCCTCAGTTATGCAGATGATAAGGCATATGCCAGCGTCTGCAGCCTCCAGGATGGCGTCGGCGGCAAACGGAGCCGGCACGAAGATCATGGTGGCGTTCGCTCCGGTTTCCGCCACAGCCTGATGCACTGTGTTGAACACGGCTATGCCATCGAGGTCAGTGCCGCCCTTGCCGGGGGTCACCCCGCCAACCACATTCGTACCGTACTGAACGCAGCGACGAGTGTGAAAGCTGCCCTCACCGCCGGTGATGCCCTGCACCAATAGTCTCGTTTCCTTGTCGATCAGGATACTCAAGATGAAAACACCTCAGTTGGATTCTCTCGCTGCCTGCACAGCCATATCCGCAGCTTCCCTGAAACTGTAGGCCCTGCGAAGCGACACGCCCGATTCGTCGAGCACCCGCTCCCCCTCTTCGACATTTGTGCCTGCCAAGCGCACCACAATCGGCACCTTTGGATCAACTTCCTTGACTGCGGCCACGATGCCCTTGGCAATGATGTTGACGCGCGCCATACCGCCAAAGATGTTCACCAGTATAGCCTTCACGTCAGGATCCGCGAGCAGTATCCGGAACGCCTCAACGACGCGCTCAGGATCGTTTAACGTACCGATATCGAGGAAGTTCGCTGCCCCTCCGCCCGCCTGCTTCAAGAGGTCCAGAACCGCCATGGCAAGTCCAGCGCCGTTGACTATGCAACCAACATCGCCGTCAAGCTTCACGTAGTTCTCTATGCCTCTATTCTTCGCCTCCACCTCCAGCGGGTCCTCCTGCGAAATGTCGCGCAAAGCCTCCATGCCTTTCTGCCGGTAGGAAGCGTTGTCGTCGAAGTTGAGTTTCGCGTCAGCGGCCAGCACCCTGCCATCAGAAGTCACAACCAGCGGATTGATCTCGGCCAGCGAGCAATCGTGGGCCTCGAACAGCCTGTAAAGGTTCGAGATCAGCTCCGTGGCAGGCCTAATCTGGCTGCCATTGAGATTCAGCCCAAAGGCAAGCTCCCTGGCCACATACGGGCGGGCCCCGAGGGCTCGATCAACGTTCGCCTTGAGTATCTTCTCCGGAGTCGTTCTTGCCACCTCTTCTATGTCCATGCCCCCGGCCTCGCTTGCCATGATCACCGGCATGCCGACCACACCGTCGATGACTATCCCGAGATACAGCTCGCGATCGATGTCGATCGTCTCCTCCACCAGCACCGCGTTGACGGGCACGCCCGCCGGCGACGTCTGATGGGTAACCAGCGAGCTGCCGATCATGGCAGCAGCGGCCTTCTCCGCGTCCTCCGGTGATGAGACCACTTTGACTCCTCCGGCCTTGCCCCTCCCTCCCGCATGCACCTGGGCCTTCACCACCACCTTGCCACCAAGGTCAGCGGCTATCTTCCTCGCCTCTGCAGCTGTGGTCGCTACCGCGCCGCGCGGCACGGGGACCCCAAACTCAGCGAGCAGTTGCTTGGCCTGGTACTCGTGCACTTTCATATGCCGTTCTCCTTGTGAACCCAATCGCACTCAGGGCAAAAAAAAGGATCCAATTTGAGAATAACCTCCGCCATGCGCTTCCGCCCAACTCGTCCCCTGGGGATTCGATTGCATGCCGGCACAGAACTCATCAAATTGAATCAGACCTTGACTATGATACCACGCCTCAGCCAAAACGGCAATCGACGGCCGCTGGTGGGGGGCTGTTGCCGGGAGGGTTCACCTTGACTGCGCGCTTCGTCCGGTGCTAGAATGAGCCGGGCTCAGGATGACTGTTGGGCCTATGTGTGGTGGGCGTAGCCTAGCGGTTAAGGCGCCAGGTTGTGGCCCTGGAGATCGAGGGTTCGAATCCCTCCGCTCACCCCAAAACATCTCAGCGACACGAGCACCTCTGCTCGACATAGACGCGCCCGTAGCTCAGTGGATAGAGCATTGGTCTTCGGAACCAAGGGTCGTGGGTTCGAATCCCTCCGGGCGTGCCAGAAATCGTAGCTAAAGGAAGACCCCCAAGGCCATAACCCT
>JAZFSU010000057.1:0-2531 GCA_036446335.1 Dehalococcoidia bacterium
CCGGTAACCAGCGTCCTCATTGATTCCCTCCTGGTGCAAACGCGGTGACTAGAGTATGTCCCGCAGATAGTCGCACATATGGTTCTGAGTTCCGTTCATGCTGAGCCCTTCGGCCCCGCTCAGGGCAGGCCTGTCGAAGCACGATCCCGTTCCCCTTCGACAAGCTCAGGGCGAACGGGCCACTGCTCGCTGCAAGAATCACCCACCCTACGTTTTGCCCTCCACCCTCGCCAGCACCTCCTGCGCCTTGCGCAGCCAGTAGTCCATGCCCATGTCCTTGAACTCGGCCTCAGCTTTCTTCAGGGTTTGGAATCCACAAATCAAGTTTCCCGGTTCTCAATCAATCCTATCCTGGAGTTTCGGTGCGGACATCGTAATGGAGATGGGTGCCGCTGTCAATGCAGTCGGATGGGCCTTGGAGACAAAGCTCGGGGAGAAGCAGGGGAGCGTGGCTAGCCGGTCACAGCGAGATCGATGCCGGAGTAGATGAACCAGATCCCGAACCCGCCCAGCACGGCGGCGCAGACGCCGAACACTGCTCGATGGACCTTGTCCGTCCATAGCCGCTTCGACTTGAACACCACCAGCGAGATGAGGAGCAGCCAGCCAGCGTCGCAGAGCCAGTGTATTGCCGCCATCGCGGCTACGGCTCCTCCGCCGAATTCCTGAGCGCTCGCGAGCAGCGCCGCGCCCACGGTGGCCCACCACAGGAAGAAGTATGGATTCGACGAGGTGGTCACCACCCCGGCCGTCACGGACCCGCGAGGCGAGTCATGCCCGGCACTGATAGCCAGAGGCTTGGTCCTGAGAATGCTCAAAGCCATCCATAGCAGCATGAGTCCACCGACCAGACCCACCGCGATCCTAACTTCCGTAGTCTCGGAGAAGCTCGCGAAGCCGAAGTAGAGCAGCACTATCAGGGGCAATTCGATGACACCGTGCCCCAGAGCAACAAGGGCCCCCGCCTGTCTGTGCCGGTACCCCTTGGCAATAGTCACCGCTGTCACCGGCCCCGGCATCATGACGCCGGTGAGAGATATGGCAACGACAGAGCCCAGGAACAACGGCAGGCTCCCGGCATCACCCATGTTTGATGGCCTCCGCGCAAGGGTTTGTGTTCACAGCCCACCCTTCCATTATACACGGTGCACCGGTCATCGATGCGAGAATGGATGTTTTCACCCTCGCCAAACCTCTCTCCCCGTGGGGCGAGATAGAGTGCGGAGGGATCAGCCGCCCCTGTCATTCCCGCGCACGCGGGAATCCATGCGCCCCGCCATCCGGACTCCTGCTGGAGTTTGGCCCGCACGTGATGCGGAGCAGGAGTGACAGCGAGCCGCTGGTAGCTTGTGTTTCGCGGGAAGCTAGGCGCGGGTTGCCCGGAAATATCTTCTCCGGAAGTAGAGGGCGACGCTTACGAGGCCGATCAGCACGGGCACTTCAACCAGCGGGCCGATGACGGCGGCGAACGCCACTCCGGAGCCGATCCCGAACACCGCAACGGCCACGGCGATGGCGAGCTCGAAGTTGTTGCTGGCGGCGGTGAAAGCCACGGCCGTCGTCTTGGGGTAGTCGGCCCCCATCCTCTTGCCCATGTAGAACGAGATGAAGAACATCAGTACGAAGTAGATCAGCAGCGGTATGGCAATGCGAACGACATCCAGGGGCAGTTCCACTATGATCTCTCCCTTGAGAGAGAACATGACAACGATGGTAAAGAGAAGCGCGACAAGCGTGATTGGGCTGATCCTGGGGATGAACTTCTGCTCATACCATTCCCGTCCCCTGGCCCGGATGAGTACGAAGCGCGTGAGCATGCCGCCGAAGAACGGGATTCCCAGATAGATGAACACGCTGCGGGCCATCTCGCCTATGGAGACGTCGACCTCAGCCCCTTCCAGCCCGAACCAGCCGGGCAGCACCGTGATGAAGACATAGGCAGACACAGAGAAAAGAAGGATTTGGAACACAGCGTTGAAGGCAACGAGCCCGGCGGCGTACTCGGGGTCGCCGCTCGCCAGCTCGTTCCACACGATCACCATGGCGATGCAGCGGGCCAGGCCGATCAGGATCACCCCCGTCATGTATTCGGGGTGGTCCGGCAGCAGGAGAATGGCCAGGAAGAACATCAGGACGGGGCCTATCAGCCAGTTCAGGGCCAGGGAGAGGCCGAGAATCCGCCAGTTGCGAAAGACCCTGCCCATCTGCTCGTACTTGACCTTGGCCAGGGGCGGGTACATCATCAGTATGAGCCCGACGGCTATGGGGACGGATGTCGTACCCACCTGAAGGGAGGTTATGAAATCGGAGGTCTCGGGAACGAAGTGCCCCAGACCCACGCCGACTCCCATCGCCAGGAATATCCAGACCGTCAGGAACCGGTCCAGAAGTGACAGACGCCGGATCGCGCTGCCCGATGTCGTTTCGCTCATGCTCTCTGCCAGTTCGGACGTGGGCCGGGCCGGACCACTAGGAGCGCTCCAGTTCCCTCACCAGCTTCTCCACCCTGGCCCGAATCTCGTCTCTTATCC
>JAZFSU010000058.1:0-2268 GCA_036446335.1 Dehalococcoidia bacterium
TCGCTACACACTGTACCACGAAAACACACAGCGGCGCTCAACGCCCAGCCCCTGCCCGTCTCCCTCTGGTCCCGACCATATCCCCGTTCCCGACCACCCAATCTCCGTCGTCCGGAACTTCTCACCTCTAGAATCGACTTCACCGCCTTGAAACACCGGCCCATTAGGCCTTCCCCTATCGAGTAGCAGCCCAAGCCCCAGATTCTCAATACAGAGCCTCGCCGTTCTCCGCCCACCCGCCTTGCATAGATCGACCACGCCGCGAACTTTCCCTGGCGCCACCCACAGCCGCTCAACCAGCCCACTGTCTGCCTGTCTAGCCAGCTAGCTGGGGGGCCAGCGGGCTGTTCCGCTGTCACATAACCCACCTGCCCTGCAGATCATGCGTATACGCCTGAGCGCTCCGATACTACAGGGGCAGGGGCTCTAGAATCGCAATCTGGGCGTCATCTCGGTGCAACTTGAGTAATTATATGTCCCAGCAGATTTGAGGCTTTCAGGCCGTGTGTTATGTAAATCGGAGCCTCTGCGCCATGCGATGGCCCCCCTGCCCTAGCGCCACCTCCCAGGCCCTCTTGTTGACTTCGGTATTCGCCTGATGGTACCCTAAGTCCCGCGACCGAAAATGCCCGGAAAGGACCAACATGTTCAAGACCCGGTTGACCGAGCTGCCCAGTGTCCAGTGCCAGATTAGCGGACCAGTGGCAGGCCTGATCCGGGATCTCCCGAGCGCCAAAGAGCTAGTCGATCGCATTGTTGCTCAAGCTGGCAGCATCGTGGAGCGTATGCGGAATGATAAGCTGGTATAGCGGCATACTGATATACCAGTGAACTGTTGTAGGGTTGTGATGGCATACTGGTGTAGTGCCGATCACCGCCCAGGCCGCCGGGGCTGTTCCGCGCATGGCATCGAACCTGGTTATCCATCGCTGGACTCTCAGCGCAGCCAGCCAGGGGCAGTCAAGGGTTGATAAGTTTCGCTAAACAGCTAGAATTACCGTATCACTAGAATCTACGAGGAGAAGTGTCTTGGAGTATAACCTTACCGAACAGCAGCAGCTCATCAAGAGCCTTGCCCGAAGGATCGCCGAGGAGAAGATACTCCCGGTCCGAGCGGAGCTTGATGAGAAGGAGGAGTTTCCCTGGGCGATCGTCAAGGACATGGCTGACGCAGATATGTTCAGGATATTCATTCCTGAACAGTACGAAGGTTTGGGGGAAGGCAGCTTCGCCATGTGCGTGGCCATCGAGGAGTTGAGTCGTGCCTGCTGCGGGGTAGCCCTCACCTTTGCTGCCAACGGACTGGGTGCGTACCCCATACTCCTTTACGGCAGCGATGAACAGAAGCAGCGTTTTCTCCCCGAGATTGCCAGTGGAGCGAAGCTCACCGCGTTCGGCCTGACGGAATCCGGTGCAGGAAGCGACGCCGGGGCACTCAAGACCACGGCCGTTCGCGACGGCGATGACTACGTGATCAACGGCACAAAGCAGTTTATCACCAACGGTGGCGAGGCAGACTTGTACTCGGTCATCGCTCTGACCGACCCGTCGAAGGGCATCCGAGGTGCCAGCGCCCTGCTGGTGGAAAAGGGAACGCCTGGATTCACCTTCGGCAAGAAGGAGAAGAAAATGGGCATCCGCTCCTCTGCCACGAGCGAGCTCGTTTTCCGCAATTGCCGTGTGCCCAAGGAGAATCTTCTAGGCAGAGAGGGAGCCGGGTTCATCGTCACCATGAAGACGCTCGACTCCTCCCGCCCCGGAGTCGGCGCGCTGGCCGTCGGCCTGGCGCAGGGCGCTCTGGAGGCCGCTGTGGCCCACGCCCGGCAGCGCGAACAATTCGGCCATCCTATCTCAGCCATCCAGGCAGTGCAGCATATGCTGGCCAACATGGCGATGGAGCTGGAAGCTGCACGAGCCTTGGTCTACGCAGCAGCCAAGATGATAGACAGCGGAGCCAAGAACTTCAGCGAGGAAGGGGCCATGGCCAAGGTCTTCGCCACCGACATGGCTATGAAAGTGACCACCGACGCCGTGCAGGTATTCGGCGGCCCCGGGTACATGCGCGACTACCCGGTAGAGAAGATGATGCGAGACGCCAAGATCAACCAGATCTACGAAGGCACGAACCAGGTGCTTAGAAACGTCATCGCGCTCGAGGTGCTCAAGAGAAAGGCACTGCGCGAATGAACATCATCGTCTGCATCAAACAGGTGCCCGGCACCACAGAGATAAAGATCGATCCCGAGACCAACACGCTGGTCCGTGAAG
>JAZFSU010000059.1:0-2159 GCA_036446335.1 Dehalococcoidia bacterium
GCTGGTGTTGAACACGACCTCGCCGTAGCCCCCAGTCGCAGCGCCGAAGGAATGCCCCTCGTAGACTGATCCGTCCTCGAGGACCAGAACCGCTTTCTTCCTATCCCTCATATGATCAAACCAGCTTGAATCGGCCTATGCGGTGCCAGAGTCGCGCAAAATATCTGCATGGTATTCCTGAAGGCTCTTGACCTCGTGCTGACCTTCAACGTAGGCGGCAATCCCCTTGGCCGCCGAGACCGCTGCGGCCGTGGTAGTGATATAGGGCACCTTGTGTTTGATCGCTGCCTTCCTGATGTAGGAGTCGTCTTCAACACTCAGCTTGCCGCTCGGCGTATTGACAACGAGCTGAATTTCGCCGTTCTTAATTGCATCAGTTATGTTCGGGCGGCCTTCGTGCTGCTTCAGAATCAGCTCCGAGTCGATGCCGTGATCAGCCAGATAACCACGAGTTCCCGCTGTGGACTTGAGGGCAAACCCGAGTTCGGAGAAACGCCGGGCCACCTCCAGGGCACGAGCCCGGTCCGGTTCGGACACCGTAATGAGGACAGTGCCCTCGACGGGAAGACGCTGCTTGGCCGCCTCCTGGGCCTTGAAGAACGCCAGCCCTGCGTTTTCGGCCATGCCCAGCACCTCTCCCGTCGATCGCATCTCGGGGCCGAGCACCGGGTCCACCTCGGGAAACATGTCAAACGGGAAGACCGATTCTTTCACGCCGAAATGCGGGATCGGCCTGTGCTGCAGATCGAGCTCGCTCAGCTTCTTCCCCAGTATGACCTGGGTGGCTATCCGCGCCATGGGGATGTTGCAGACCTTGCTCACCAGGGGCACCGTGCGGCTCGCACGCGGGTTCGCCTCCAAGATGTACACAACATCATCGCGAATAGCGTACTGGATATTCATGAGTCCCACGACATTGAGCTCCACAGCGATCTTCTTTGTGTATTCCTCAATAGTGTCGATGTGTCTTTGCGGAATGCTGACCGGCGGGATCACACAAGCGGAATCACCCGAGTGAATGCCGGCGAGCTCTATGTGCTCCATCACGGCCGGCACAAAGGCGTCGGTCCCGTCCGCTATGGCGTCGGCCTCCGCTTCTATGGCGTCATCCAGGAATCTGTCGATCAGAATTGGACGTTCGGGAGAGATACCGACTGCGGCTGCAACATACTCCCGCAGCATTTCCTCATCGTGCACTACTTCCATCGCACGTCCACCCAGAACATACGAAGGGCGGACGATCAGAGGATAGCCTATCTCTCCGGCAACGACGAGTGCCTCGTCCATGTTGCTGGCCATGCCTGATTCAGGCTGAGGGATACCCAGCTCCCTCATGATCTTTCGGAACCGGTCGCGGTCCTCCGCAAGGTCGATAGTCTCAGGGCTCGTGCCGAGGATCCTCACCCCGGCAGCCTCGAGCTCAGCGGCGATATTGAGGGGCGTTTGGCCTCCAAACTGGCAGATGACGCCCTCCGGCTTCTCCTTCTCGTAGATGGCCAGGACATCTTCGACTGTCAGGGGCTCGAAGTAGAGCTTGTCGGATGTGTCATAGTCGGTCGACACAGTCTCTGGATTGCAGTTGACCATGACGGACTCGAGACCTTCATCGCGAAGAGCGATGGCTGCGTGAACACAGCAGTAGTCGAACTCAATCCCCTGGCCAATTCGGTTGGGTCCTCCCCCGAGAACCATGATCTTCCGGGCGTCACTGACCTCCACCTTGTCCGGAGCGTTGTACGTGGAGAAATAGTAGGCAGCGTTCTCGACGCCGCTCACCGGCACCGGCTCCCAAGCTTCTACGACGCCCAATGCAGTGCGCCTCGCTCGAACCTCGGCTTCCGGCACCCCGAGAATCTGGGACAGGTACTTGTCGGCGAAGCCGTCCTTCTTGGCCTCCGTGAGAAGCTCATCCGGCGGCAGCTTGCCCTTGTGCCTCAGCAGCCGCTCCTCCAGTTCCACCAGTTCCTTCATCTGCTCGATGAACCAGGGTTTTATGTAGGTCCTCTGATAGAGGTCGCCTACATCGGCCCCCTTGCGCAGGGCTTCGTACATGACAAACTGCCGCTCGCTGGTGGGCTCAGCGAGCATGCTCAATAACTCCTTCAACGACTTCTCATTAAAGTTTTTGGCAAAGCCCAAGCCATATCGGCCGTTTTCCA
>JAZFSU010000060.1:0-2563 GCA_036446335.1 Dehalococcoidia bacterium
TCCGGCCTCGGATTCCACTCCAGCGCTATGTGGGGCAGACTAGTGATGTTGAGGCTTGTCATCATAGGCGATGAAACAGAGGAGACAACGGGACTGTGTTCCGCGCTTGTCGAGAAGGGACTCGCATGCTCGATCGTTCCGATGGGGCAGGATGCGGGCGAGAGGGGCATGGAGCTTGCGCCAAGCTTGGTGCTGTTGCACCTGAAGGATCCGGCCACGTGTGTTCGGGCTGATGGCATGCTGAGGGGGGTCAAGGAGCAGTGGCGAGTGCCAGTGATTGCACTTCTCTCAGAGGAGACGGCGCGCGCTCTTGAGGCGTCGGCAGCCATCGACGATTTCGTTATCTCGCCTTGGGACGCTGCAGAGGTGGGGCTGAGGTCGACGCGCATCCTCGCTCGGATCAGTGCGGAGGAGAACAGGGGAAAGCGGATCGCATGCGGCGATTTGACCATATACGTCGACAGCTGTGAAGTCACAGTTGGTGGCATGCCAATTGCATTGACCTTCAGGGAGTACGAGCTGCTGAGATTCCTTGCGAGCAATCGAGGAAGGGTCTTCAGTCGTGAGGATTTGCTCAGCCAAGTGTGGGGCTACGACTACCTTGGCGGCGGCAGAACGGTTGATGTGCACATAAGGCGACTCCGAAGCAAGATAGAGGACTCGGGGCACATCTTCGTGGAGACGGTCAGGAACGTCGGCTACCGATTCACGAAGGATATCTAGCTGCAAAGCGCCCGATTGTGAAGCGATCTCCAGCAGCGGTTAGACACATGACTCGCACGTCTGGCCGCGAACCACGGTAGCCATTCTGGTGCCCTGGCAGATCCCCCCCGGGCAAGCAGGAACCTCGTCTCATAACCTCTGTAATCTGTCTTCAGCACGCCCGTAATCTGTTTGTAGCATGGCCGAAATCTGTCTGCAACAACAGCCGTGTACACTGTATTCAAGCTTAGGGCGAAGGCTTCGAAGTCGGAACAGGTGGTGGTGTGGGGACGCACAGCAGATTGATGGAAAGGATGGTGAGTGATGATAAGTGCGGGTGACACTACATGGATTCTTGTCTCGTCGGCTCTGGTGATGCTGATGACGCCGGGCTTGGCGTTGTTCTACGGCGGGATGGTGAGGCAGAAGAACCTGCTGTCCACGATGATGATGAGCTTCGTGCTTCTGGGAGTGATAGGAGTGCTGTGGGCTGTCTACGGCTACAGCCTGGCCTTCGGTCCCGACTGGGGCGGTGTGATCGGCAAGCTGGACTTCTTCGGGCTTATGGGTGTGGGGCAGGAGGCCTCTGCGATATACGCCTCGACTGTGCCGCATCTAGCCTTCATGACGTTCCAGGGCATGTTCGCCATTATCACCGTAGCCCTGTGGACGGGTGGTGTGGTGGAGCGGATCAAGTTCAGCGCATTCCTGGTGTTCGCGGTGGCCTGGTTTACCTTAGTATACGTTCCCGTTGCCCATTGGGTCTGGGGTGACGGAGGATGGCTTGGTAGACTGGGTGCCCTGGATTTTGCCGGTGGCACTGTGGTTCACGTCAACGCCGGCATGACAGCGCTGGCCCTGGCGCTGCTGCTGCGCCCGCGGAAAGGGTTCAGGGAAGGGCATCCGATGGAGCCGAGCAACATCCCGCTGGTGATGCTGGGCGCCGGTCTTCTCTGGTTCGGTTGGTTTGGTTTCAATGCTGGCAGTGCGCTCAGTGCCAACGGGCTGGCTGCAAGCGCGTTCGTAGCCACCAACATCTCGGCTGCTGCGGGTGCTGCTACCTGGATGATCCTTGGTTGGCTCTACCGCCGCCCTTCTGCTCTGGGCGTTGCAACCGGAGCGGTGGCAGGGTTGGTCGCAATCACGCCGGCGGCAGGCTTCGTCCATCCGATGGCGGCGATACCGATCGGGATCGGAGCTTCGGTGATTGGCTACTACTGCATACTGTGGAGGACAAAGAGAGGCATTGACGAGTCTCTGGACGTCTGGGCTGTGCATGGGATGGGAGGCCTTTGGGGGGCGCTGGCGACGGGCATTTTCGCGAGCGCTGCGATCTCAGGAGGAGTTGATGGCCTGCTCTGGGGTGGCGGAATGCAGTTCCTCAAGCAGATCGCCGGTGTCGCTGCCGTTGGAGGCTACGCCTTCGCCGCTACCCTGGTGTTAGGCAAGATTGTTGATGTCACGATCGGGCTCAGGGTCGGGGAGCACGAAGAGGAGGTTGGGTTGGACCTGTCGCAGCATGGGGAAAGGGCCTACGGGAGCATACTGCCATGAAGAAGATAGAGGCGACCATAAGGCCGGAGAAACTCGAACCTGTCAGAGCCGCCCTTGCTGAGATGGGGATATTGGGCATGACTGTCTCCGAGGTGAGTGGGCGTGGACGACAGAGGGGCATTGCGCTAGAATGGAGGGCTGGAGAGTACAGGGTTGAGTTCCTGCCCAAGTTGAGGGTCGAGGTTGTGGTCTTGGATGAGGATCTGGGCAAAGCGCTCAACGCAATTGTAACGAAGGCCAGGACCGGCGAGAGGGGAGACGGCAAGGTGTTTGTCATCCCGATTGAGAACGCGATACGAATAAGAAC
>JAZFSU010000061.1:0-6899 GCA_036446335.1 Dehalococcoidia bacterium
ACGCCGGAGGTTCTCAAGCGGTTGATCCGGGAATGGGTGGCCGCAAGCGGCGCGAGGGCTGTCGCCAGCGGCGTGATCACCGCCACGCTCCAGGAGGAGCACGACGTTGTGGTTTACACCGCACATTTCGACAGCTCATACTGGACAGGTTTGTAGATTTCCCTGGACAAGTAGCACCCCATGCTGTATAATGTTGGATCAGAAAATAGGAGACCGACGATGGACCCGCTTAATTTTTGCTTCTGGTTGCAGGGGTACCTTGAACTTTCAGGTGTCGATAACCCGGATGTCCTAACTGCGCATCAGGTCAAAATGGTACAGGAACATCTAGCCATGGTGTTCAACTCACCGGACGCTGTTGATAGCGCGGGGAGCATCACACCTGCCACCCGCATCTGCTAGTTAGGAGACCGACGATGCCGTATATCAAATCAAAAGATAAATTTCGCGCGATGTCCAGCCCAGCCGTGGTTGGGGAACTCAACTACAAGATCACCGAAGCCTGCATCGACTTCATCGAGGAGAACGGTGGGCTCAGCTATACCACCGTGCAGAACGTGATTGGCGTGCTTGAGTGCGCGAAGCTGGAGTTGTACCGGCGTGTCCTTGCCCCCTATGAGGACACCAAGATCGCGGAGAACGGAGACGTGTATCCGCCTGAGTTACTGCCCCCTTCAAAGGAGTGACGCATGACGTATCCAAAGCATACCGTCTATCTCGCCGGAACCATCACCGGCCTCACGCATAATGAAGCGCGCTTCGGCTGGCGCAGGGACTTCACCATTCTCATGGAGCCCTACGAGCACATCTTCTGTTCGAGCCCGATGCGCGGCAAGGAGATGCTGGAGAACTTCGGCGTCCTCACCTCGGGTGCGGGGTATCCTGCACACGCCATGACTACGCCCGATGGTGTCACTACGCGCGACCGCAACGACGTGAAGTTGTGCGGCGTCATGGTCGCCTGCTTCCTGGAGAGCCAGGGTAAGCTGTCGGGTGGCACGTTCATCGAGTTCGGCTGGGCCGACCGGTACGACAAGCCAACGGTGCTTGTGGGACGGGAAGATGACCCGAACATCCAGCACCTCATGTCCCAGAGCCTCGCTGGCTACCGCGTGGACACCTTGGAGGAAGCCGCTATGATCGTGGGCCACCTCCTGACGCCGGGGCTCTGATCATGCGCACAAGTATGTTTGGTGATCCGATTATCGAATCCGCCAGCGATGACCTGGGGCTGGTCGAGCGCCTCCAGGAAGCGGGTGATGAAATCTACGCCGTCGTCACTCTCGACCGGTATGAGTCCGGCAAGTTCTATTTCGAGATCATGAACAACTCTGACGGTGAGGGCATCGTCTCCTCGGAGCCCATTTTCGAAACTTTTATGGACGCGGCGGACTACCTTCGCGGGTTTGTCACGGACATCCAGGCCGGATAAGGAAACAGACATGACGGACAAGCTGGTGCCTGTTGCGGGCCTCGAAGGCGACGACGACCACTCCACCATTGTAGTGGGCCGGGTGTTTCCCGATCCTGTACCACGGGAGCCATCCGCTGCTGCTAGGTCGGCCCGCGCCTTCGTTGCCGTGAGGAAGCAGAGGGATATTGAGGCACTCGTGAAGGCGTACACCCCTGAGCCGCTGCCGCTCTCTGACGACGTGGACCCGGCCAGCCGTGACGAAGCCGCAGCACAGCCGCGTGCGCCCCACGACAAGACCGACGAGTGGGACATGCGGGACCGTGGGGTGCCCTTCAGCGATGCGAGCCGTGGGGAGAGCCTGGGCCAGGGGGCGGACGGGGGCGGCCAGCGGTTGAACGCAGGCAAGAACCGGATCGAGCTGCTGCCCGAGACGTGGCTGTGGGCTCTGGCCGATGTCATGACCCAGGGCTCAAAGAAATACGATCCCCGGAATTGGGAGAAGGGCATGGACTGGTCCGCGATGGTCGGTTGTATGCACCGGCATCTCGGGAAGTTCCAGTCGGGCCAGCGGTACGACGGCAAGGAGTTCGACAAGGAGAAGGGCACCACCGGCTGCCACGAGCTGGCCATGGTCGCGTGGAACGCACTCGCGCTCATGCACTATGACCTGACCGAGACAGGTAACAACGATCTGGTTTCGCAGCAACTCGATTTGTTCAGCCGTGTCAACGCAGCTACTTCCGATTTGGGAGAGCGCCATGGAGAGGAAACGACATGAGCACCGACCGACATCTCGTCTACAAGGCCATCGACAGCGAACGCGACTACCAGGATTCTCTCTGGCGCGACCAAAGCCATCCCGAGCATCGGAACCCTCTGACCATCGGAGAGTTCATCCTGCTGGTGGAGCAGTATACCTCCGAGGCCCGCGCAGAATGGACGGTGGAGCCGAAGCTAGAGATCGAGGCACTCAACGTCATGCGCAAGATCGCAGGCATTGCCACCAACTGCATGGAGCAGCACGGCGCTCCTCAGCGTGAAGGATTTGAACGATGAGTCAGCTCCCCATCAAGTACGAGAAGTTCGTCCGGGACGGTAACTTCACCGCCGACATGCGCGACAGCATGTTCCTGGCTGGCCTGGGGCTGGCTGGGGAGAGCGGCGAGGTGGCCGACATCATCAAGAAGCACCTGCTCCACGGTGGGCACCTGGACCGGGCGCACTTGAAGGAGGAGCTGGGCGACGTGCTCTGGTACCTCATGCACGCCTGTAACGTCTTCAAGATTCCGATTTCCGAAGTCGCACACGGCAACATCCTGAAGCTGTGCGAGCGGTACCCTAACCAGTACGGTGATCCCGCTGACTGGTACGAGATCGACGAAAACTAGCCCCCGGCAGCTTGCTAAGGGAGCCCCCGTCTGTCATGGTGGGGGCTTCTTTCATACACCCAAAAATTAGGAGAATTCCACATGCTGCCGACGCCGTACCAGCAGTTTATCCACTTGTCTCGTTACGCCCGCTGGGATGATGACGTTGGTCGCAGGGAGACCTGGGACGAGACCGTTGACAGGTACTTCGGGTTCTTTGTCCCCTATCTGAACGAACATCACGACGCAGCTATCGGGGCTAACGATCTTCTCCCCCTTCGTAGCAACATCGTGGACCTCCAGGTCATGCCGTCGATGCGCTGCCTCATGACCGCAGGTCCGGCGCTCAGCCGTGACCACCTTGCAGGATACAACTGCGCCTATCGACCCATTGATGACATCAGGGCCTTCGACGAAATCCTGTTCATCCTCATGTGTTCGACCGGCGTAGGCTTCTCAGTGGAACGCCAGTACGTCAGTCAGCTCTCTCCCGTTCCCGAACGGCTTGACGAGAGTTTGATTGAGATCGTAGTGCGCGACTCCAAGAGGGGATGGGCCGAGGCGTATCGGGAACTCCTCGGCCTGCTCTATGCCGGACGCATCCCATCATGGGACACGTCCAAGGTGCGGTTGAAGGGCACGCGCCTCCTCACCATGGGCGGCACAGCCAGCGGACCTGCTCCGTTGATCGAGCTGTTCAGTTTCACCATCCGTCTGTTCCAGAATGCCGTTGGCCGCAAGCTGTCGAGCCAGGAGTGCCACGATCTGGTCTGCATGATTGGTGAGTGCGTAGTCGTTGGCGGCGTGCGCCGGTCGGCCTTGCTGTCCCTCTCCAACCTCAGTGATCAGCGGATGCGGGATGCCAAGAGCGGCGACTGGTACGAGCTGACCCCTTGGCGGCGCATCAGCAACAACTCTGTGGCCTACACGGAGACACCCGAGGTTGGTCAGTGGATGGAGGAGTGGTCGGCGCTGTATCACAGCAAGAGCGGCGAGCGTGGCATCTTCAATCGTGAGGCTGCCCGCGAGCAGGCCATGAAGTCTGGCCGTCGCCAAGGTTACAAGTCCAATGGTGTGGCCCTTACGAATCCACCCCAGCCCGGATCAATACCGTGGGACTTCGGGACCAACCCGTGCTCCGAGATCATCCTGCGGCCCAAGCAGCTCTGCAACCTGTCCACCACCATCATGCGGGCCGACGATACGGTCGAGAGCATGGTCGAGAAGGTCACCCTGGCGACGATCCTCGGGACGTGGCAGGCGTGCCTTACCAACTTCCGCTATGTGACGAAGGCGTGGCAGGCCAACTGTGAGGAGGAGCGCCTGCTGGGCGTCAGCATGACCGGCATCATGGGCAATCCTATCCTGGCTGCCCGTAGCAAGGCCGACTTCAAACGGCTGCCAGACGTGCTGGAGCACCTCAAGGAAGTCGCGGTCTCGACCAACAAGGAGTGGTCCGAGCGCCTGAAGATCAACCAGTCCACCGCAGTAACGTGCGTGAAGCCGGAGGGCACGGCCACCCAGCTTGTGGGCATCGACGAAAGTGGCATCCACCCGGCGTGGAGCGAGTACCACATTCGCCGCGTCCGCGAGGACAAGGACGGACCCGTGGCGCAAATGCTCCAGCAGAATGGGTTCCCGTGTGAGCTTGACATCACCAATCCGTCGAACCTCGTGTTTGACTTCCCGCGCCGGGCTCCGAAGACCACAGTGTTCCGCAAGGACATCACGGCTATCGAACAGCTTGAGCACTGGAAGGTCTTCCAGGATCATTGGTGCGAACACAAGCCGTCGATCACCGTCTATGCCAGGGAGCGCGAGTGGCCTACGGTAGGCGGCTGGGTGTACGACAATTTCGACAGCATGTCGGGGGTCTCGTTCCTGCCATACAGCGATCACATTTACAAGCAGGCTCCTTACGAGGAGATCACTGCCAGCATGTATAACGAAATGCTGGCCGGGATGCCAAGCGAGTTCAACATGGCCGAGGAGCTGGCGACCTACGAGAGTGAGGACCACACGACAGGAGGACGTGAGTTGGCATGTGTTGCTGGCGCGTGTGAAATCTAGCAGGAAGGAACGCCGTGGAGCTGGAGCTTTATGAGAATTGCATTGGGAACTGCATTGTGTGCGGCTCCGATGCCACCGGCTCACCCTACTGGCTGGGGATGACCGAGGCTCAGTGGGCCGTCATCCGCCCACTCGTGACGCACATGTATAAGCCGGACCACGTGCAGGATATCCTGTTCATTCCTCAGCTATGTAAGCCACTGTGTGGCCCGGAATGTTCAGCCAAACATAACAAGGAGATTGACGATGCAGGATGAAGTTCAAGGCGATGGATCAAAATCTGGTTGGGGCATAGACCCAACACCAAATCCTATGCGGGTGATGATCACGCAAATGCTTCTTGGAGATTTAAGAAACCGGATTAGGGAAGACCCCGAGGCGGCTATCGAACATATCGACGCGATGCTGGCACGTCTCGATTGAGAGGAGATTGAGGGGGCTGGTATGACCGCGATCAAACTCAAAGACTTGCCCCAAGCAGACAAGGAATACTTCCTGCTTTTAGATTTGTCTTGGGCTGATCTGAACGCTCTTTGTGATGTTTGCGGCAAACCATTCGGTGAACATACTGTCGGCGGCAATGCGCCGTGGCATCCTGAGTCTACACAATAAGGAGACGGAAGATGGCAATGACTTTTGAATTCAACATCCGCCCGTTCGGCTACCAGAACGACGCCATTCAGGTGGGCCGCATCAAGGTCCACTCCGCTGGTTCTCGCCACGAGTACATCGTCGAGTACAAGACCAAGGACGGCTGGGATACGCTCCGTGGCTCAGTGTCCAAGGTCGTGGATGGCCAGAAGCGTAGCGGGCATCGGAACTTCCTGCACCTGATGGCAGACATCCTGGCCGACATTGACCTCGATGCGCTGGGCACGAACTATGTCCATGTCCGGGCCGAGGTCGAGGAGATGATGCCTCATGTGAAGGGGAAGAAGATCGGTGACTACCCTGGCGATTAGAATGTACTACACGTAGGAGATAACGATGGCTGATCTTCATGGACGCCCAGCAAGATCAGCCGCACTAGCGATCTCAGAAGAAATCAACCATCTAAAGGGTGACAAGGTAGATGTAATAATAAACCCTAAAGGTTCTGTGCGGCTGTTATATTTAGAATGTGAGGAGGGGGAGTTCCGTATCCGCTCAGGCGAGATACTTCCGATCAACATGCCCGACAATGCGATACCTGAGGCTGAGGTAACCGATGGCTCCGGGTCTCTGAGCTTGCGCGAAGGACAAAGCCGTGTGTTCCCCGCGCCCGCCATGGTGACAGTGCGGGGGCTCTCGAACAAGTCCGTGTTGACATACTACTTTGTATAGGCGGGGCTAAATATCTCGTCGTGCTCTTTCCACCGCTGGCAGACACCACACGTCGCACAATAGTCAGGACATCGGGTGCCCCAGAGGCGTCGAATGTACAGCCAGGAGAGGAGCTGGTCGAGGAGGTTTCTCATGCTGAGCCTGGAATCGAGTGGGGCCGCTTCTGTTGCTAGGTGCGGCCCCGGAAACCCCGTGGGGACTACGCCGCGAGGCGCATCTCCACAAACGCTTCATTGTCGTTTGCGTTTACGTTGGTGGCCCGCTACGTGGGTGCCATCCCGGAGTTCTCGTTTCACCTATTCCCGTCAGTCGATCCTATTTCGCCCCCATCAAAAACGCAGCCCGGCAAGGTTACTTCACCTTTAATTACGTGGCCACAACCTGACTGCGCTTATGGTGGAGGCGCGGGGTACTGCCCCCCGGTCCTGAACGATCTTCAGATCAAGTCAACAAACTCGGTCATAATGTGACGCGCAGAGTAATTTCCATGTAAAGGGTGTAAGGAACTCTGTATGCGTCGAAAGCGGCGGATCGTAAGTCCAATGATTGGCCCGCAAAGGCCAAGGTGTAAGGAACGATCTATGCTGCCTTATTCTTGAATACAGCTTCCAGCTTATCGAAACTGAAAGAGCGGTAACTGAGGTCATGATTATACTCGACCTCGGCGTCCCTGTCAACATCAAATTTGACGCCAAGGGCGGAAAGGAGGCCCTGGAGAGTCCAGA
>JAZFSU010000062.1:0-4674 GCA_036446335.1 Dehalococcoidia bacterium
TCATCAAGGTGGAGAGCCAGCAGTACTGCCCCCTGGGCACCAGGGGCCCGGGGCCGAGGCACGCCAAGTTCATAGTGGACATGGTCAAGGGGCATTTCTCGGCGTATCTCAAGGAAGGCTACGACGAGGTCAACGGGAGACCTTGGAACCGAAGCTGCTATTTCAACCCGCACGGTCGAAACAAGTTATCCTGCACTATGGACCTGCTGAGGCCGAAGGGCAGGGAGATATTCCGCAGGCTCATCGAGGTGAGCGATGTGTTCTTCGAGAGCAATATGCCGCATGTGATGGAGAGCCTCAACCTCGGCTATGAAGTCGTGAGCGAATGGAATCCCAGGATCATCATGGTCTCCATGCCCTCCTTCGGTCAAACAGGGCCCTTCAAGTACCATCGCTCGCTGGGCGCCCAGCTGGACAGCTACATCGGGGGGACGAGTGTAAGAGGCTATGCCGACAGGGACGTGTCTTCGACCACCACTGTGTACCACGCGGACGAAGCCGCGGGGATGAATGCCGCTTTTGTGATCATGATGTCCCTCCGCCAGCGTCGGAGGACCGGGCGGGGGATGTTTGTCGACATGGCTCAGGCGGAGACCGCCATACCGCAGTTTGGCGAGATCATAATGGACTACACGATGAATGGCCGGGTTCAGGGGCCGAGAGGCAACCGAGACCCGAATGGTGCCGTTCAGGGCTGCTATCGCTGCAAGGGAGACGACCGGTGGGCGAACATCACCATTCGCACCGATGAGGAGTGGCAGGGCTTTTGTCGGGCGATAGGCAATCCCGACTGGGCCAAGGACGAGAAGTTCTCCGATGGGCTGAGCCGCTGGCGCAATCACGATGAGCTGGACAAACGGATCGCGGAGTGGACCGGTCAGCACGATCATTTCGCGGTCATGTACATGCTGCAGAAGGAGGGCGTGGCCGCCGGGCCCGTCGAGCACCCGGATGACGCCTACAATGACCCTCAAATGAAGGATCGCGGTTTCTTCGAGCAGGTCACGCATGCTGAATGCGGCACTCACCTCTATCCCGGTCTGCCTTTCAGGATGGCGAAGACCCCGAGCGGTATACGGCGTCCGGCTCCCCTACTGGGCGAGCACAACGAGTACGTGTACAAAGACGTGCTGGGCGTGTCGGACGAGGAGTACGCCGAGTTGGAGAAAGAAGGCCACATAGGCATGGACTTCGTGCCCGGCCTCGAGATGGGAAAGTACAAGCTGGAATAGTCTGTGCGGGCACTTGAGTTTCCGGGTCAGAAGTAGCCAGGGGCTATTCCGGAGTCTTGTCGTCGGCTGCCAGCAGCCCTCTTCGGTCAAGGTCTTCGATGATATCGCTCAGTCCCAGGTCCTGGAGCTTGGCCCGAGTCTGGAGGCCTGTGCCAACGTCCCAGCCCCTGAGGCTGTAGTACTCGTCCTTCACCTTCTCGAATTCGTCTCTGTCGAGCACAGCGCCCCTCTTGCTCACCACCTCGTCGCCCTTCCCCGGCGACAGCAGTTCGGGGTTGTGCAGGTCGAACTTCAGCGGCTTGGTGTAGTTGTACTCGGAGATCGTGTCGCTCTGCCTCCCCCGGTGCCCTTCCCTGGCAAGTATTGCCCTTTGCAGGTTGAACAGCCGCTCCCCTATCCTGTTGAGGCCCTCCTCGTCAAGGTCATTCCCCGTGACTGACGAAAGGATCTTGCTGTCGAGACTTGGATCGCCGACCCCATCATCGGTGTTCTTTGAGAACATGATCGGGAACAGGTAGCTGCAGAGGATCAGACAGTCCTTGGCACACTCGCGGTCCTGTATCATCTTCGCCGCGAGCGCTTTCCCATCATAGCTCGTGAAGTCGACCGCTTCCTCACTTCCCATCACTCTCTTGCCGATGGCGCGGAACACGTCGCTGGAGACGAAAGCTCCTTCCTGTTTGTAGACCCACATCAGCCAGAGGTTCAGAGAACCCATCTCGTTCAGCTGGCCCATGGGTTGCCTCGGCTCCATTGCGTACAGCAGCCCCGTGCTTATATACATCCTCGGGTTCTCTATCAGTGCGAAGTGGCCGGAGGGTGTGATGTAGTCGGTCAACTGCTCCCTGGCGCTCTGTCCCAATGCATCGGCCGCCCTTATCGTTCCCTGCGCCAGGATGTCCCCGATGCCCTCTCTGAGCCCGATCTTCCTCACCAGCGTCTCGATGAACTCTAGGCTCCCCTGCTTGGAGAACGGGATGCCTGTCTCCTCTTCGGTCAGTATGCCTGCCTGGTGGCACTTCGACAGCCACTGCATCATCACGTCGATCTGGTGAGTGTCGACCCCGTATTCGTTGCAGACCATGTTGGCCAGGAAAGGCACCTCGTTCGATTCGCCGTAGTACTTGCTGGCGCGCAACACGTAGAAGGTCGCCGAGCCGCACATGTACTTGCCAGTCTTGCCATTTGACGCCTCGTACGTAGCTCTGAAGCAGAACCCGCCCGTGCAGCCTTGACAATAGTCCTTCTTCAGCTTCATTCCCTGGTCTGTTCCGGGCGTCATGTCCATCCCGAACCCTTTCCTGAGCTCGCGGGCATGCCTGGCCAGTTCTTTGTACTTCTCCGGATCGGCGATCTCGACCTTGCCGCTGCCTCTTACTGCCACGGCTTTCAGCTTCTTGGAGCCCATGACAGCCCCGAGGCCGCTCGAGCCGCTGGCGTCGTTGTCAGCCAGAATTGAGGCGAAGGTGACCAGGTTCTCCCCGGCGGGGCCGGTGGCCACCACGTTTGTCTCCTTTCCCAGTTCGTCCTTCAGCATTTGCCGCGTTTCTACGGTGCTTTTTCCCCACAGGGCAGACGCATCCCTTATCTCTACGGTGTCATCCTGGATGAGGACGTAGACTGGTTTCTCCGAGCTTCCTTCGACAACCAGTGCGTCATGGCCCGCCAGCTTGAGCTGTGCGCCCCAGCTTCCTCCCAGGTTGGCGTAGTTGAAGTGCTCGGGGGTGGTGAGTGCGGTCCGGGCGCAGACCTGCCATCTGGAGCCGCTCACGCCTCTGGTCCCCGCGAGAGGTCCGGTGGCGAATATCAGCCGGTTCTCCGGGTCGAAGGCTCCCACCTCTGGGGGCACTTCGTCCCAGTAGATCTTGGCGGCGATACCCCTCCCCCCAATAAACCTGTCGGTATAGTCCACGGTCGGCACGCGGGTCACGCGCCCTGACGACAGGTCAATCCTGAGGATGTGCCCAGCATACCCGTACTGGCCGGTCACTCTCGACCTCCAGGCTTCAGAATGTTCTGCTCACTGTTCGGCATTCTCAGGGCAACGGCGCACTGTGTCACTCCCGCGAAAGCGGGAGTCCAAGCCCCCCCTCGTCTGGATTCCTGCTTCCGCAGGAATGGCAGTCGCCACACGAGTGTGCGCCTTTCGTACTCCGAATGCCCGACTCTAACCTGAGCTGTTTCACTTTGATCGGCGCTATCGTCCCTTGAATGTTGCGTCTCGCTTCTCCCAGAGAGAGGCCATGCCTTCCTTGAAGTCCTCCGTCGAGAAGAGAATGTTCATGATATAGACCTCGTAGTCCATGTGCGCCGCCAGGTCGTGCTCGTGGAGCCCTTTGTACATCGCCGCCTTGGTCATCGCGACCGCGAGCGGTGCGTTCTTCGCAATCTTGGCCGCCATTTCCTGAGCCTGCGCCATCAGGTCGTCCGGGGGCACGACCTTGTTCACCAGGCCTATCCTCTCGGCCTCGCGGGCGTCGATGGTGTCGCCGACCAGCGCCAGCTCGAGAGCTTTGGGGAGGCCGAGGATGCGAGGCAGGAGACAGGTGCCTCCGCCGTCTGGTATGAGTCCTCGCTTCACCTGAGACATACTGAGCTGCGCATTCTCAGAGGCGATTCTCAAGTCGCAGGCTATAGCCAGGACAGTGGCCCCGCCTATTGTGAAACCGTTCAACGCAGCGATTATCGGCTTGGGCATGCTCTGCATCTTGAGCACCGCTGTCAGGAAGCTCTTCTCACCGTGAGTCACCGACCGCCCCCTGACCGTGCTCGCCATCGATGGCAGTTCCTCGTCGCTCATCGATGCCGCCCAGTTGAAGTCGAGCCCAGTGGAAAAAGACCTGCCGGTGCCCGTGAGAATGATTGCCTTGACTTCCTTGTCTTTGGCTGCCTCATCGAGTGCCATGTCGATCTCGCCCATCATCTCCAGGTTGAATGCGTTCAGCTTCTCAGGGCGATTAAGGGTGATCGTCGCCACCTCGTCCTTCTTCTCATAGAGCACCATTTTGTATGACACTTGCTGCCTCCTCAGTGCCTGCTGGAGCGCTTCGGGACGCCACGAGATTTGCTGCGGGGTTGAAGGTCTCGACGCTGTTGGTGTGATCTTCTAGTCTGCTGGGGCAAATTGGGTTCATGCGCTTGTCACCGGGCGACTATCGGAATATGAGGGACGCGGGCACTGCTCCCGCGCTAAAGCTCGATCTCTTTCAGATCGGGGGCCATGATCAGCTTGGGCTCGGTCAAAGCTTGTATTTCCTCGGCCGTCCAGCCAGGCGCCGTTTCCTTCAGGACGAGCCCCTCCGGCGTGACCTCGATCACCGCGAGGTCCGTGACGATCAGATCGACGGACTCTTTCGCGGTGAGGGGATAGGTGCACCTGTTCACTATCCTATAGGCGCCGCCCTTGGCGTTGTGCTCCATGGTGATTATCACCTTCCGTGCC
>JAZFSU010000063.1:0-6278 GCA_036446335.1 Dehalococcoidia bacterium
AGCTGGACGTCGTCGCCCACGGTCAAGGCTATGACTGTCGAGAAAAAGGGCACGCCGAAGGAGTAGTTATTCGTTCCGTCCAGGGGGTCCAGGATCCAGGTGTAGTCTGAGTCCCCCTTGATCGGATCCGTTTCCTCGGAAAGGATGTTGTGATCCGGATACTCTTCCTGAAGCAGAGACTTAATGCTGTCGTCCGCGCTCAGGTCGACGTCGGTGACGATGTTGGCTCGTCCCTTGAACCGAACCTGGGTTTCTTCCCTGAAGCGAGCCTTGAGTATATCCCCTGCCTGCCTCGCCGCAGCTGAAGCCACGTCGATAGCTTCCTTCCCGTTCCTGGATAGAGGCAGAGTGGTCATGGCAGCCCCATCTTCTCTTTGACCTCTTTCATGGTCTCGCGGGCTATGGCCTGGGCGCGTCGGGCGCCTTCGGCAAGGATTTCGGCGGTGTATCCGGGCCTTTGCGCGATCTCTGCGCGCCGCTCCCGGAACGGTTCGAGAGCACTGTTGACGCCGTCCGCGAGAAGCTGCTTGCAGTCGACGCAGCCGATCTCCGCCCCCCGGCATTGCTGAGCGATCTCATCGAGACGCTCCGGGGTGTAGAAATGGTGCAGGCTGTAGATATTGCAGATCTCGGGGTTGCCGGGATCGGTGCGGCGCTTCCGAGCAGGGTCGGTGAACGCTGTCCTTATTCTTTGCGTGGTCTCTTCCGGCGAGGCGGCAAGCTCGATGTGGTTGTCAAGGCTTTTGCTCATCTTCCTCTCGCCGTCAAGCCCCACGACGAGGGGATACGTGGTGAGCTTCGCCTGAGGCTCGGGGAAGGTCTGCCCGAACAGGAAATGGAACCGGCGCACGATCTCTCGCGCCAGTTCCAGATGAGGCAACTGGTCCTCACCAACGGGAACGGTGTCCGCCTTGTAGAGGACGATGTCCGCCGTCATCAGCACAGGATACCCGACCAGCCCATAGTTGACGTTATGCGACTGGGACTTGACCTTCTCCTTGAACGTGGCGACACGAAGCAGCCAGCCGAGAGGCGTCACCATGCTGAGAAGGGTATGGAGCTCCATCACCTCGGGGACGTGGGACTGGACAAAGAGGATACTCTTGTCGGGGTCGAGTCCGGCTGCCAGCCAGTCGAGCAGCATCTCGCGAGTGTTGTCTTTGAGCAGATGCGTGTCTTCGATCGTGGTAAGCGCGTGAATGTCGACGATACAGTAGATGCTCTCATGGTATTCGTCCTGGAACTTGACATAATTCTGAATGGCTCCCAGGTAGTTGCCGATGTGCTGTTTCCCCGTTGGCCTGGCACCTGAGAACACGCGACCCTTCCTCAAACTGTCCCTCCTCTTGGACACGAGTGGAGTGTATCATAAAACGAATGTCGGGACAAGCTGAGTTGGCTTCAGAGCATTGTGGCGGGGGACACCGATTGAGCGGGCATATGGCGCTGGCCAGCCCGACGGTCAGCTGTCTGGATGGCTCCTCCTGAGGATCTGCCTCAGTCGGACTGAGTTCGTGCTGGTACTTGCGCCCGGTTTGACAGGGGGGGTGCGGTCGATTACGATGGCCCCACTGAAGAACCGGGCGATCGCGCTGTGTTTGCCCTCAAGGGTCTAGGCAGCAGAACAGCCGCAATCGCCCAGACGCCAGAAAGGAGCGAGAATCCGTGGAGGTTTACCCTGGGATCCACCACATCCGACTCCCTATTCCGTTCGCAGTATCCGGTGAGATAGGAGAGATTGTTGCTGATAGCAATTCCTATTTGATTCGAGGAAACGATGGATGGCTCCTGGTGGACCCCGGCTGGGATGATCCCCAGACCCTCGGGGTCCTGGAGGAGGGGATCAGGCAGGCCGGCGCCAGTATCGAGGATATCTCCCAGATAGTCGCCACCCATTTCCACCCGGACCATTACGGCCTGGCGGGACAGGTGAGGAAGATTTCGGGAGCAAAGGTCGCCTTGCATCAGAAGGAGAGCCCTTTCATCGAGCTGAGACACATACCTTCTGAGCAGAGGCTCCAAGGGATGACGGATTGGCTCTTGAGGAACGGTGTCCCTGAAAATGAGATCCCCGATGTCGATTTCACCATGAAGATGGATGTTCCCGACGTCTTTCTGTCGGGCGGTGAGAAGATCGGTACGGGGCAGTTCGATTTTGAGGTCATGTGGACGCCGGGACATTCTCCCGGACACATCTGCCTCTATGACAAGGAGAAGAGACTGCTGATATCAGGAGACCATATCATCGCCGACATCACGCCGGATATAAGTGCGTATCCTATGTCGGGCAGTAATCCCCTGGGTGACTACCTCAATTCCCTGAGGAAGGTGGACAAACTCGATGTCCAGCTTGTCCTTCCCGGTCACGGGAGTCCCTTCGATTACTTCCAACGGAGAGTCAACGAAATACTCGAGCACCATCGGGACCGAATGAAGGCCATCCTCGGTATCCTCAAAGATGGACCGATGACAGCGTATGAGATCGCCTCGCGGATTCAGTGGATACCCCAGAAGGGAGGCGTTGCCTGGGAAGCGCTTGATTCCTTGAATCAACGAATGGCCTTGATGGAGACCCTGGCTCACCTCGGGATGCTGCAGGAAGACGAGGAAGTAGGGAAGGTTGCCACTCCCGACCTTTGGAGGAGGAACCAGGGGTAGCGAAGGCTGAAAGAGCAGCTGGGTGGTTGCAGCGCCTGACCGGCATCCGCTTTGCTCTTCACTAGAGCGGAGACTATAATGGGCCTGTTCCAGCTCAGGAGGTCCGAAGTGATCAGGAGCTTCAACGGGAAGACCCCCCGGATAGCTGACTCCGCCTTCATCAGCGAGGCGGCCTACGTGGTCGGGGACGTGGAGATCGGGGAGAACTCGAACGTCTGGCCCGGCGCCGTCGTCCGGGCCGACTTCGCCGCGATAAGGATCGGCAGCTATGTGGATATCGAAGACAACTGCACGTTGCACGCCGGAAACGATATGGAGATTGGCGACAACGTGATCGTCGGCCATGGGGCTGTCGTGCACAGCAGGAAAGTAGGGAGCAGGGTGCTCATCGGCATGAGCGCGACCACTTTACATAATTCTGAGATCGGAGATCACTGCATCATAGCCGCGGGCTCGGTGGTAACGGAGGGTATGGTGATACCTTCCGACTCATTTGTTGTCGGTGCGCCGGCAAGAGTGAAGAGCCAGGTAACCGAGAAGCAAAAAGGCTGGATGGAAGGGCACGAGAACTTCTATCCCGACCTGGCGAAGCAATACAAGGCGGAAGGGCTTTAGGCGCGCCTACATGCTCTCGGGGGCTGTCATCTCCATCAGGCCCAGGGTTCGGGCCAGGACTGTCTGCGCGGCCTTGACCAGCTTGAGCCGGGCCCAAGTCAGCTTCTCGTCGTCGGAGACGACGCGGCACTGCTTGTAGAAGCTGTGGAACGCGGTCGCGATCTCCTGAGCGAAGTACGGCAGGTGGTGGGGCTCCAGATTCTTGGCCGCCAGTTCCACGATCTCAGGAAGCAGAATCATCTTGCGTATGAGGTTCTGTTCAGCATCGGTGGTCAGCAGCGAGACATCCCCCTGCGTGGAGTCGATCCCTTTCTCCCGGGCCAGGCGCTCTATACTGGCGATGCGGGCATGGGCGTATTGAACGTAGTACACCGGATTGTCAGCGGATTGCTGCTTTGCCAGCTCCAGGTCAAAATCCATCTGGCTGTCCGCGGATCGGGCGAGAAAGAAGAATCGGCAGGCGTCCGCTCCGACTTCCTCGACGAGTTCGCGGAGAGTGACAAGCTCCCCGGTGCGCTTCGACGCTTTGATAAGGGTCTCCCCCCGGCGCAGAGTGACCATCTGGGCAATTATGATCCCGAGCCTTTCAGGGTCTATGCCGAGAGCGCCTATCATGGCCTTCATCCGTGACACGTGGCCCTGATGGTCGGCTCCCCAGATGTTTATCACCCTGTCGAATCCACGTTCCAGGAACTTGTTATAGTGGTAGGCAACATCTGAGGCGAAATACGTGGGAATGCCGTTGCTGCGAACCAGAACGTTGTCCTTGTCCTCGCCGAGAGCAGTGGAGACGAACCACTGGGCCCCTTCTCTCTCCTCGATGTGACCGCCGCTTCTCAACAGGGTCATCGCCTGTTGGTATTGGCCGTTGTCGAACAGGCTGCTTTCGTTGAACCATACATCGAACCTGACACCCAGGGCCTCCAGATCATCTCCGATGGATGTGAGCGCCTTGTCCAGCGCTATCTTTCCTATGTCCCGGATCGCCTCTTCCGGGGGCTGGGCCAGGAAGGAGTCTCCCTTTTCCGCGATGATTTCCTGTGCAAGCTCTATCGGATAGGATCCCTGGTAGCCGTCGGGGGGCATCTCGCTCTCCTTGCCCAGGGCCTGCAGGTAGCGGCAGTAGAGAGACCGGTAGAACACGTCCATCTGGTTGCCGGCGTCATTGACATAATACTCTCGCTGTACTGAGTAGCCCGCTGCGCCGAGTACGTTGGCGAGACTGCTGCCCAGCACTGCGCCCCGGCCGTGCCCGACGTGGATCGGACCCGTCGGGTTGACGCTCACGAACTCGATCTGGACTTTGGCCCCTTTTCCCAGGTCCACGTTCCCATAGGCTTCCCCAGCGCTCAGGATGTCATCAACCTGCCGGGCGAGCCAATCGCTCCTCAGGAAGAAGTTGACGAAGCCCGGAGGCGCTACCGACACCTTCTCGATCTCTTCCATTTCGGGCAGAAGCTTTTCAAGTGTCTGGGCGATGGACAGCGGCTCCATGCGGGCGCTTCTTCCGAGTTTCAGGGGAAGGCTGGTGGCATAGTCGCCGTGCTCCGGGTTCTGTGGGTGCTCGAGGGTGATCTCGGGCAGTGCCATGGAAGGCAGAAGTCCCTGCGTCTGAGCCTCTTTCGCCGCTTGTTCCAGCAGCAAGGCAAGTTTGTGTTTGAGCATGGTTAGTTCAGTTCTCCTCCACTGTCCCATAATCGTTTGACTTCCGCGGCGAGCAGCCTGTGTTCCGGCTGCCGCATGTCCGGATCGTCAGCGAAGAGCCGGATCGCCTGTTTGCGGGCAAGCTCCAATAGTCCTAGGTCAGAGAGTCTGGCCATCTTCAACTCGGGGAGTCCGCTCTGGCGCGTACCGAAGAACTCGCCCGGTCCCCTGAGCCTCATGTCCTCCTCCGCAAGGGCGAAGCCGTCCCCTGTGCGTTCGAGTAGGGATAGCCTTTCCCTGGCATCCTCAGACGGCGTATCCGTCAGGAGCAGGCAGTAGCTCTGGTGCTCTCCTCTCCCTACGCGCCCGCGGAACTGGTGCAACTGTGCCAGTCCAAAGCGGTCGGCGCCCTCGATCAGCATCACTGTGGCGTTGGGGACATCTACTCCCACTTCAACCACCGGCGTCGCTACCAGTATATCCAGTTCGCCACCTCGAAAGCGCTTCATGACATCTTCTTTTTCGGAGGAGGAAAGCCGTCCATGGAGCAGGCCGAGCCTCAGTTCGGGGAAGACGTTTTGGGAAAGGCGCTCGTGCTCGGTGATGGCGGCCTTTGTCTCAATGGCCTCCGACTCTTCGACAAGTGGGCAGATGATGAACGCCTGGCGTCCGGCGGCAACCTGCTTCCGAACGAAGTCCCAGGCTCTCTGGCGCTGATCGGGGCTGAGCCACTTCGTCTTGATCTCGATTCTTCCCGGGGGGAGTTCGTCAATGATCGACAGGTCGAGATCGCCGTAGAGGGTGAGCGCCAGTGTGCGCGGGATGGGTGTTGCGCTCATCACCAGAACGTGCGGGTTCCCGCCCTTGGATCGAAGCTCCGAGCGCTGCATTACTCCGAAGCGGTGCTGCTCGTCGACGACGCAGAGGCCCAACTGTGGGAAGTCGACCCCTTTCTGGATCAGCGCGTTGGTGCCGATGACGATATTGATCTCTTCTGAGGCGATGCCCTCCAGGACCTCTCGCCTGGCGCTTTCTTTGAGACCTCCGGTCAGGAGGCCAACTCTGACCGGGTGGGGCAGGAGCGACGAGTAGCTTCGGACAGTCTTGCCGTCACCCTTTTCTCCGCTGGCCGCGTCGAAGATTCTGCAGATGCTCTCCAAGTGCTGCTCGGCCAGGATCTCTGTCGGCGCCATGAGAGCTGCCTGGTGGCCGTTGGCTGCAGCGAGCAGCATCGCCGCGGCCGCCACTACAGTCTTGCCGCTGCCAACCTCACCCTGCAGAAGCCGGCTCATTGGCTTCGTTCCGGCCAGGTCCCCTCGAATTTCGTCGAGGACTCGCATCTGGGCTGGGGTCAGCGTGAA
>JAZFSU010000064.1:0-4406 GCA_036446335.1 Dehalococcoidia bacterium
GGGCTCGTCACGGAACTTGGTCTGAATCTGATATAGGAGTACTGGAACGTCCCTGTAGCTTCTTATGTTGCGGCGCGCGAGGTCGGTGATCACCTCCTCGTGCGTAGGGCCGAGCACGAGCTTGCGATCCCTGCGGTCCTCGAGGGTGAACAGCCCCTTGCCGAAGGCGAGGTCGCGCCCGCTCTCTTCCCATATCTCAAGGGGCTGGAGGACCGGCATGCTCAGCTCCTGCCCGCCGGCGGCATCCATCTCCTCGCGGATGATCTGCTCCAGCTTGCGCAGCACCCGCCAGGCCAGCGGCAGATACGAGTACACCCCGGTCGCCACCTGATGGATCATGCCCGCTCTGAGCAACAGCTGGTGACTGACGGTCTCCGCCTCCGCAGGCACCTCACGCAGCGTTTTACCGAAAAGTTTTGAGAGACGCACTGCTTACTTACCCCTTCCCATAGCTATGGCCGCTTCACATTCGCACCCGCAACCTGTCCACTCCGCAAGCCACAGTCCCCTCACAGGCCCGCCACCTCCCCCATCAACGCCTCCAGGAAATCGGCCTCGTCGACGGTGCGCACCTTCTCGCCCCTCTTGAAAATCACTCCCCTCCCCTTACCGCAAGCGATGCCGACATCGGCGTCCCTGGCCTCACCCGGTCCGTTGACCACACAACCCATCACAGCCACCTTCACGGTCTTCTCAGTCCTTCTCAGCCTCTCTTCAACAGCCTCCGCCAGTTCCACTATTTCGGTCTCCGCCCGCCCACATGACGGACAGCTCACCAGCGTCGGCCCACGTTCCCTGAGCTTCAGGGACTTCAGTATCTCGTAGGCGCACTGCACCTCTTGGCATGCGTCTGACGTGGTCAGCGACACCCGTACCGTATCGCCTATGCCCTCGTGCAGCAGAATCCCCAGTCCCACCGCGCTCCGAATACCTCCCGCCCACGGCAAGCCCGCCTCAGTTATCCCCAGATGAAGAGGATACGGTATCCTCTCGGCGACCGCCCGGTATGCCGCTATGGTCGTGGGAACGTCGAAAGCCTTCACCGACACTTTGATCAGGTCGAAGTCCAGGCTCTCCAGCAGGCGGACTTCGTCAAGCGCGGCATCGACCATGCGCCCCACCACCGGACCATTCGACGCCGATTCCTGGGGAAGGCTCCCCGCATTGACACCGACGCGGATCGGCACTTCCCTCTCTTTGGCAGCACGGACCACCGTGGCTATCTGGTCGTGGTCGCTGATGTTCCCCGGGTTCAACCTGAGCCCGTCGACGCCCGCTTTGAGCGCTGCAAGCGCCAGACGATAGTCGAAGTGAATGTCCGCAACAACAGGCAAATCTGACTGCTGCTTTATGTCAACAAGGGCCTCCGCCGCCACCATATCCGGCACAGCCACACGCACAATATCGCAGCCGCACTCCTCAAGCTGACGTATCTGCCCAACAGTCGCTGCCACATCACGTGTGTCGGTCTTCGTCATGGATTGCACCACGACCGGGCCGGCGCCGCCAACCTCTACCCCGCCTATCCTCACCACTCGGGACGCCCTGCGCTTGATCATGGCACGAGGCTTTCCCCGCTGATCACGCGTACTACGTCAAAGTAGCCGATCACCAGCATCAATGTGATCAGCATCGCGAAACCTACCAGATGAATCAACCCTTCGGTTCGAGCCGACACGCGTTTTCCCCTCCGCACCACCTCCAGAAGCACGAACACCATCCTGCCCCCATCCAGTGCTGGCAGAGGGAACAAATTGATCAGACCCAGATTCAAGCTGAGAAACGCCGCAAATTGCAACAGGTAGGATGGTCCGGCCTCGCTCACCTCCCCCGTGAGCTGAAAGATGCCGACCGGACCCGTGACCTGAGGCGGCGTCTTCCTCACGAACCAGGTCGTCACCTCATTCCTGAGCAGAGAGAACGTCTCCCCTACCGTTTCGAAGCTTTTCGGCACTGCCTCCCATGGGGGATAGGACTCACTTATCTCGCGCGTGTTTGCCATGCTCAGCGCTATTCCGACCGCTCCTTCCCCTTCAGGAGGGTCCCACCGCGGGGTGACGACCACCGTTCTCAGGGAACCGTCCGCTCCTTTGAGCTCGATCTCGGTCTCATCACCCATGCTGAGGTGTATGTCATAGATGACGTCCCCGAGGTTCTGCACGGCGTGACCACCCACGCGGAGCACGGTATCGCCCGGCTGAATCCCTGCCTCAACCGCAGGGGAACCAGGAGCAACGTCGTCGATCAGGACGTTCCCCACAATAACCTGCCTCGGGATCATGAAGGCAACCGACAAGAGCACGAACGGGAGTATGATGTTCATGAACGATCCCGCACCCAGGACCGCCAACCTGACCGGCGCGCTCTTGCTCGCGAGGCTTCTCTGCTCACTCGGATCTTCCTCGCCAAGCAGCTTGCAGAACCCGCCCAGCGGGATCCAGTTCAGGGAGTACTTGGTCTCACCACGAGTGTACGAGATCATCTTGGGAGGGAAGCCGATGCCGAACTCCTCGACCTTGACCCCCGCCATTCTCGCTGTGACATAGTGCCCCAACTCGTGAACGAAGATCAGCGCCCCGAGGATGAAGATGAAAACTATCGCCGTGACAAACATGATTAACTCACAACCCCGCCATGGCCTCGCCCCTTGCCCACGAGTCAGCGGACATGATGTCGTCCAAGGAAGGACAAGCGACCCCCGAATGCCGGTCCAGGGTCCTGGCCACCAGATCGGCAATCCCCGTGAAGCCGATCTTCCTTTCAAGGAACAGTTGAACAGCTACCTCGTCGGCGGCGCTGAGCACCGCAGGATAGGTCCCGCCCTTTTTGCCGGCTTCCATAGCCAGTCTCAGGCATGGGAACCTGTCCAGGTCCACCGGCTCGAAGCAAAGAGAACCCATGTGTGCAAAGTCTACACCGGACTGGAATGGTCCGTCCCAGCGCTCCGGATATGACAAAGCGTACTGAATCGGCAACCTCATATCCGGCAGGCTTAGCTGCGCCTTCACTGAGCCGTCAACGAACTCCACCATTGAGTGAATCACACTCTGCGGATGGATCAATACCTCGATCCGGGAAAACGGCACGTCGAAAAGCCAGCGCGCCTCAATGACCTCCATACCCTTGTTCATGAGAGTGGCCGAATCGATCGTGACCTTCGTTCCCATCTGCCAAGTGGGGTGATCCAGAGCCTGCTCGGGGGTCACCGCAGCCAGCTGCTCAGCCGTTTTCGACCGAAACGGTCCACCGGAGGCCGTCAGCATGATCCTCGCGATATCCTTCCGGTCTTCCCCGCCGAGGCACTGCCAGATGGCGCTGTGCTCGCTGTCGATCGGCAGAACCTCGACATGGTGGCGCCGCGCCTCGGCCATCACTATCTCCCCGGCCGCCACCAGCACTTCCTTGTTGGCCAGGGCAACGGTCTTCCCGGCGCGTATGGCAGACAGCGTCGGCCCAAGACCAGCCTTGCCAGAAGTAGCCATCACCACCATATCGACGTCCGGATGGCCCGCGATCTCCTCAAGTGAGAGGCCCCCAGACTCCACAGCCAGCTCGCTGAAGACCAGCCTTGGCCTGAACTCTGCAACCTGCTCCTCGAGCAGTGAGATATTCCTGCCCCCAGCGAGTGCAACGGTCTCGAACCGGTCGGGGAAGGCCCGCACAATCTCGAGCGTCTGTCTCCCAATCGAGCCAGTCGAACCCAGTATCGCCAGCCGCTTCATCCTACGAACCACTCAAGATAGCCCGAACAGGCCCAAACCAAAGAAGTAGAAACCATCTCACCTAAGTCCAAAGCTACCACAACGAACGCCAAAACTCAAGAGGAGGAAAGTACCATGACAGCCCCACGACAGTGCTCAGAAGATCCAGCGCAAGCGCAATCCCAGGGCATCAACACGACACTCCGCGCGATTCGGATGACCAATCCCGCTGCCTATCGCAATGCCGGCACAGTCTCTTCCACGTATACGATGCTGACGAAGTGTAGGTTCGTTGACGAGTTCGTGTAAGCGTGGTATCATCGATCATCGCGACGCCTTATCTTATGACTGAAGTAAAGTGCCCCAAGGGGCTGGAACACTGCGAGCACGACATCACGACCATTCGGGCGACACGACCGGTCGAGTGCCGCAAGTGCGGCGACAATCCGGAATCATGTCCGTTCGCACTGCATTTCGGCTACACGCTCCGGCTCTGTCGCTGTCCGTATGTACTCGCTGTGCGCGAGGAGTCAGGGCTCTAGCAGCCAGTCCATCGCCTTGTCCATGTCTGCGAACACCTTTACCGTATACCCCTGATTGGCCGCCACCGTCTCAAAGAAGTCGTAGTCTCTTACGTCCTTGCCTTTGGGCGCAAGGATGGCTCTTCTCCACGATCGATCAAGTCCCGCGCCTTCGGTTAGCTCG
>JAZFSU010000065.1:0-2859 GCA_036446335.1 Dehalococcoidia bacterium
CCCGTCTCCGCCTGTCTTAAGGCGAAGGCGATCTGCTCATCCGTGTAGCGCGATTTCTTCACAAGAAATCCTCCTCCCGCTCGGCCTATTCTAGCCGATTTCTGCCATTATCAATGGCCCACTTTTCGGGGAGAAGGTCAAATTTGGTTGGCGGTGCAAGCCGCAGCGTTTACATACTCAACTCGGAAGTCCACAATGCGACCCGACTGGTCCCGGATAGAGCTGTAAAGGCCGAAACAATCCAGCATGTTCTCAACTGAAGTCTGAAATGTTGTCTCGTTCTCCCACACGGCCTCATCAGCTCGCTTGCGAGCTGACATCTCGCCCATTCCGGTGCTGGTTTTCTTTCCCATGTCCTGCCTCCTCAGTTGGAGTGGAGGGTTTCGGCAATCGCTGACCCCAAGAGTCCTGTCCGCTTGTTTCCCGGCGGAAAGACCTGTTTCGCGCGGCAGAAGCGCCCCTCTTCAGATTAACTGAACGGCTGTCGGCTACAAAGGCCTGCGCGTCGGGAGGAGTAGAGCGACCAACGGGAACACGTTGCCACGAACAAGCGACGATCCGTCTTCTGATCTCGCGTCGGAGACAACTGCACTGTCGTCGTCTTGTCGTAAACCATAGACCGCCCTGCGGGTTTTCAATAGTTGAAGAGGCCTTTTTTGGCTCTCCGTCCAATTCATCCGGTCAGTATCCGGCGAGAACTCCATCCAATCAGCAGCCTCCGATTGTGGCAGGGTGATATAATGTCTCAGCGAGCCTGCAGCACAAGGTCGTGGGCGTGCAGAATGCCTTGGGGCCTTTCAACGGGAGGTCGTCATGAAGCTAGAGGCCAGCCAACCTGCCAGGGATTTTGAGGTGGACGACATTCACGGCAGCCATGTTGCGCTACGAGACTACGCCGGAAAGAAGCTGATGCTCTCCTTCTACCGGTATGCTTCATGTCCTCTGTGCAACTTGAGAATATCCGAACTTATTCAGCTATATCCTTCTTTTCATGAGAAAGGCCTGAGCATGGTGGCTTTCTGGCAGTCGCCCAGGGAGAGCATACTCCAGCATGTCGGCAAGCAGGATGTCCCGTTTCCCATCATTCCTGACCCGGAGAGGAAGGTTTACCGGCTCTACGGTGTGGAATCGTCTTGGATGGGATATTTGAGAGGCGGGATGAGGCTGTCCAGGATGGCGCGGGCATTCCGGAAAGGCTTCCTGCCGGGCAAGGCCGAAGGCGAAACGACGCTTCTTCCTGCCGATTTCCTCGTAGGGCCGGACTTGACCATACAGACGGCCTACTATGGCAAAGATATCGGAGACCACTTGCCGATTGGAGAAATCGAGCGGTTTCTGGGATGACCTCGTTGGACTCCTTCTATATCCCTTCTTCGCATTCCATACCTATCACTATCGGCACCGGGCCTTCGCACATCGGCTGCCAGCCTCTGGTCGTGCCGGGTAGACCCGATCCAACTGATGACTTCCAAGTCGCGACTGATGATATAATGAAATCGACGATAGTGTGCTCGGTGGCATGCGGGGGCATTTGTAGGACAGGGGGAAAGCCATGTTGAAAGCGATTCGAGCAAGGAATCAGACGAAGGCATGGCAGAAGCTGCATGACGTCCATGCTCCCAAGGCAGGAGACGTCGCCCACGATTTCGAATTGCACGACCTTGATGGCAAGAACTCGGTGCGCCTCTCCGACTTCAGGGGCAAGAAGCCGGTCGCGTTGATCTTCGGCAGCTATACTTGACCCCCTTTCGTGAAGGGGACCGTGAGTCTCCGGAGCCTCTTCGAGCAATACCACGACAAAGTGCAGTTCATTTCTATCTACATTCGTGAAGCGCATCCGATTGACGGGTGGTGGCTGGGTGGTGGACTATTCGGGTTGGCGCTGAAGGTTACCAAGTCCAGGGCCGCTACGGATCTGTACGATCCGAAGACCATGGAGGAGCGCAGACAAGCAGCAGGACGGTGCGAATCCGAACTGGAGTATGGGATTCCCACGCTGGTGGATGACATGGATGACACGGTCAATAGTGCCTACGCGGCCATGCCCACGCGGCTGTATCTGGTTGGTGCGGATGGTCGCATGGCATATGCCGGAGGACTGGGGCCATTCGGCTTCAAGCCGCAGGAATTGATGTTGGCCATCGAAGCACTGTTGAGTGAGAGTGTCGCGGCCGCCGGTTCGCTGGACCCATCTGTCGCTTGACGTTCCCGGCGTTTTTAACGCCCTGATAGCATGCGGTTGCCCTTCTCCTGCCTGGTGCCTTTGACGTTCCTTGCCTCGCGCACGTTCTTGCCGGTTTCTTGCTGACGACCTCATCGCCTGCGGACACCGGATGCTGCTGCCTGTCTGCGCTTCATCCGAAGTGAGATCCAAGGCAGGACATGACAAGATCACCTGTCAGCAACATGCTTGCGCCGCCTGCGCAGGCGCGGCGCAAGGCAACTCGGGCTGATTTCACATGGTGAATCTCCGAATGCGGTGAACCGAAGTAGTACCATTGTCCCAGTTCGTGCGGGACATGTTGGTGATTGATAACCTGCACGAAGCTATGATAAGCTGCGCACACGGTGCAAAGGTAGTGGGCACGTCAGGAACAGAGCGGACGTAGGGGGCATCCCTCCTTGCCAGGAGGGTTCAATGATGAGGAAACTTCGAAGTGTCGTTTGGCTGTTCGTGATGCTGGCCGTGATATTCAGCCCGATGGCACTAGGCGCGCCTTCGGCGGCTGTCACCACGCTGCCGATTACTATAACCCCCACCAGCGGACTCCCGTACACTGCGGTCGCTATCTCGGGCGGTGGCTTCACGGCGAACACCGACGGAAGCGTGACTGTAGCGTCCATAACCTTTGGCGGTGT
>JAZFSU010000066.1:0-9365 GCA_036446335.1 Dehalococcoidia bacterium
CCATGTAGAACCCATCCTGCGTCAGCGGCAGCTTCAACCTGCTGGAGAACTCCTCAGCATCAGGTTGGGGCCTTATCGCGCTGCTCAGAGCAAGAATATCGGGCTGCAGCAGAATGTGAGTCCCTAGGACAGAATCGAAGACCCTCACATTCAGCTTGCCGCCGTCCTCATCGACCTCAGGTTTCATCTCTGGGTCGAAGCGTATGAACGTTACCCCTTTATCCCGGGCCTCTCTGTATTTCAGTTCCTTCATCGCGTAGGTGCGAATGTCACGATAGAGAACGTAGACCTCCGTCTCCGGGTTGCTGTCCCTGAGCTTGATAGCATTCTTGATCGCCTGATCGCAACAAACCCGGCTGCAGTACATGTGCTCTTCTTCCCGCGACCCGACGCACTGGATCATCACAACTGTCTTCAAGTCCTTGACGTCAAGACCGCCGCTGGCCATCTTCTGCTCAAGTGCAACCTGGGTCATGACCTTGTCGGACTGGCCACCCAGATACTCGGTCGGCGCATATTCCACGGCGCCTGTGGACACGATGACAATGCCGTGCTCAATTGTCTCGCTGCGGCCTTCAGCAGTGGTGATCACCGTGGTGTAGTTGCCCACATAGCCAGAGAAGTCCTTCACCTGCGCGCCCTTGTACAGGGTTATCTTCGGCTCCTGTTCCACCTGGTCTCTCAACGATGCTAGCAGCGCCTGGGGATCGGAGCCCTCCAGCGTGTAATAGAGGTGTCTCAGGTTTCCACCCAATTCGTCCTCTTTCTCCACCAAGACAGCCTCGAATCCGTGAGAGGCCAGACCGAGAGCAGCGGTCATTCCCGCCAAACCTCCGCCGATAATGAGACCCATTCTCTTGATCGCCGACGGGGACTCGCGTAGCGGCTCGAGGCCGGCAGCACGAGCCACAGCCATCCTCACCAGGTCCTTGGATTTCTCCGTAGCTTCAGATGGGTGCGTCGCGTGAACCCACGAGCACTGGTCTCTTATGTTCGCCATCTCGAACAGGTACTTGTTCAGGCCCGCCTCCCGGATCGTCTCCTGGAAAAGCGGCTCATGGGTACGGGGACTGCAGGAAGCGACCACGACGCGATTGAGGTTCTTCTCCCTTATCGTCTCGACCAGCTTTACCTGAGCATCGGTGGAACATGTATAGATGAACTCTTCGGCGTGAACAACGCCCGGAAGTTCCTTCGCATATTCAGCCACACCGGGAACATCGACCACCCGGGCGATATTGGTCCCGCAACGGCAGACGAACACACCGATCCGCGGCTCCTGACCGGCTACGTCTGTCTCTCGAGGGTACTCTTTCTCAGTCACCATCGTTCCGCGGGCCTCGGCAAGCCCCTGCGAGGCCAGACATGCAGCGCTACTGGCACTCATCACAGATTCAGGAATGTCCATCGGGGAATCGAAGGAGCCCGCAACGTACACTCCACGGCGCGACGTGACGTTCGGTTTGAGTTCATCCGTGCGGCAGAACCCAAACCTGTCAACCTCGATCGCCAGATCCTGTGCCAGCTTCTTGCTACTCGCCGTGGGGACCAACCCTACCGACAGAACCACCATGTCGAATTCCTCTTGGACCCTATGGCCATCATCAGTTGAGTACTCCAGCACCAGGTTCTTGCTCTGCTGGAGTTCCTTGACTGCCGACACAATGCCCCGCGAGTACCGTACGCCGAACTTGTCCTTGGCTGACTCATAGTATCGCTCGAAGCCTTTGCCAAAGGCCCTCATGTCATTGAAGAAAATGGTGGGCTCAATCTCGCTGGCGTGCTCCTTGGCTATGATAGCCTCTTTGGTGGCGTACATACAGCACACGGACGAACAGTAGTCGTTCCCACACGTTTCGTCCCTGGAACCCACACACTGAATCCAGGCTATCTTGATGGGGTGTCTGCCATCGGAGGGTCTCAACACCCGACCCAGGTATGGTCCGGAGGCAGATAGAATACGCTCAAAGTCCAGGCTGGTGACAACGTTGGGCATCCTCCCGTAGCCATACTCACTCTTCAGAGCGGCGTCGAACGGCTCGAAACCCGGAGCCAGGACGAGCGATCCCACCTGCAGCTCCAACAACTCCACGGCCATGTCATGGTCGATGGCCTTCGCCTGGCAGGCCGCGATGCACTGGTAGCACTCACTGCAAAGGCCACAGGCCAGACACCTGTCGGCCTCCGCCCTCGCATCATCCTCTGCGAAGCGCAACGCCACCTCACGAAAATCCGTCTTTCTCTTTTCAGCAGGCATCTTCGGCGTTTGGGCGCGCGGGCTCCTGACAATCCCATCCAGAGGCACTTCCACGTCAGTGAAACGCCGTTCTCGGCCTGCGCTCAGGTCATCGCCTGTAAGATACCGGTCGATCGATATCGCCGCCTCTTTCCCTGCTGCTATCGCCTCAATGACAGTGGCTGGGCCGAGCACGGCATCGCCCCCGGCAAACACGCCTGGCGTGGCTGTCTGCAGAGTGACTCTGTCCACTTTCAGCGTGGAGTTCTTGCCCACCTCAATCTGCCCATCAGAACCCTGGAAGGAGAGGTCCGTTGATTGCCCGATAGCAGGGATCACCATGTCAACTTCCAGTTTGAACTCAGATCCCTTGACAGGAACGGGCCTGCGACGCCCGCTCTCGTCAGGCTCCGTCAGCTCCATTCTTATGCACTCCAGAGCACTGACCTTGCCGCCGATGCCAATAATCCTGGCCGGTGCTGCCAGATAGCGCAGGACTACCCCCTCCTCCTCAGCTTCTTCGATCTCTTCTTCGGCCGCCGGCATTTCCTGGCGAGACCGCCGATACACGATGGTGACCTCTTTCGCGCCGAGGCGGACCGCCGTCCTCGCCGCATCCATTGCCACGTTGCCGCCACCGATCACAGCCACCTTCCCGCCAACCTCAACCGCCTGCCCAATATTGACGCTCCGAAGGAAATCGACGGCGGGAACAACACCCTCCAGGTCCTCTCCATCCACACCCAGGGGATTGTTCTTGTGTGCGCCCACAGCGACGAAGGTAGCCTCGTATCCCTGTGCTGCCAGGTCCTTGAGCGTGAGCGACCCGTCTATCGGGGTATTTGTCCTGATCTCGACGCCGACCGATTTGATGAAGTCTATTTCCGCGTTGAGGACGTCCTTGTCCAGACGATAGGAAGGGATTCCCACAGCCAACATGCCCCCGGCAACAGGAAGGGCCTCGAAGACCGTTGGCTGGTACCCCCAAAGCGCCAGATAGTACGCGGCTGTCAGTCCACCCGGACCCGAGCCCACTATGGCCACCTTCTTGTCTTTGCTCTCCAGAGCAGCCGGCGGGCTGTCCTGTCCCGATGACATGACCTTGTCAGCAACGAACCCCTTGAGTTGGCAGATAGAGACGGGCTCGTCGACCTCCCCACGCGTACATGCGGCCTCGCAGGGATGCGTGCATATCCTGCCGCACACGGCGGGGAAGGGAATCTCCTCTCTGATGAGATCCAGCGCCTCCTTGTACTTGCCTGCTGCTATCAGAGCAACATATCCCTGGACACTGATATGAGCCGGGCAGGCCACCTTGCATGGGGACGTGCCGCGCTTGCTTATCGACATCGCGCCCGGGATCGCTTGAGGATACCGCTTGTATGCCGCCTTGCGTTCAGCCAGCCCCTGCTCAAACTCGTTCGGCAAAGCTACCGGACACGCCTCCACACAATCACCGCAGGCGCTGCACTTTCTGATGTCAATGAATCTGGGCTTCCTCTCCACCTTGACCTTGAAGTTGCCCTCTTCACCCTCCAGCGACTGCACTTCGGCATTGGTGATGATCTCGATGTTGAGGTGCTTGTCGACCTCGATCAGTTTCGGGGATATCATACACATTGAGCAGTCGTTAGTGGGGAAGGTCTTGTCAAGCTGGGACATCCTGCCGCCGATGGCGGACGTCTCCTCCACAAGGTAAACCTTGAACCCCGAATTGGCCAGGTCCAACGCGGACTGCATGCCGCAGATCCCCCCGCCAACGACCATCACGGCCCCTATCTTCTTCAAATCGGTTTGATTTCCGTCGTCGCTCATGATTGTGTCCCGAGTCTAGACTAGTCCCCTTTGTCTCAGCAGAGGTCTCGGATCCACCGTATGCCTGCCGAGCCATTTCTCCACGTCTGGATCCCCGAAAGCAAGCCCCATTAGCTCAGTGAAGTAGAATACGGGGCTGTCATAGGTCTTGCCGCTCTCCTGTGATATCTCCGTCTGCTTGCTGTCCAGATTCTCGTGACACATGGGGCATGCCACGACGATGCAGTCTGCGCCGGCTTCCTCCGCCATGTCGAGGAGCCTCTGAGTCAGCTTCATTTGAAGATCAGGGCGAGTGAGTGTGAGATTGCCCCCACAGCAGTCGGCTTTGAACGACCAGGGCCTGACGTTCGCACCGAGGCTTTTCAGCACGTCGTCCATCTCGGTGGGATTCTCAGGATTCTTCGCGTCGGTTATCTTCGGCGGTCTGGAGGTCAGGCAGCCATAGTAACAGACCGGGCTGAGCGCCCCCAGTGGCCTCTTGACCTTCTCTTTCAAAGCCTTCTCGCCCACATTCTCCCAGAAGAAGTCAGGCAGGGGCTTGATCCGCAAATTGCCCCCGTATTTCAACGAGAGCCCATCCACCGGTTTCCCTTGCTTCAAGTGCTTCTCCGCCACCTTCAACCTCTGAAAGCAGGCAGCGCAGGGAACCACAAGGTCCTTTCCGGCCTTGTCTGCGATCCCCAAGTTCCTGGCAGCCAACGCAACAGCCAGCCCGTCGTCAGTCACATGGGCGGAGGACGCTCCACAACACGTCCAGTCCTTCAGTTCCCGCAACTCGACGCCCAGCGTCCTGGCCACCGCCTCCATTGACTCGCTGTAGGACCTGGCCAGGCCCTCAAGGGTACACCCCGGATACAATGACACTTCCATGGCTACCCTTTCCGCTCGACTGCGCGGAAGATGTTCCTCACCTGCCTGTTGGGTCGACTGGGCAATATCTTGATTCTGCCCTTCTTGAACATGTCCAGGCCCATGCCGGCCATACCGACGAGCCCCTTCAAGCCTCCGGTCTTGAGTGTGTACATGGCAGCCATCTCGCCCTCATGTAGCCTGCCAAACTTCCTCATGGAGGCCAGGAACGTCTTGTGGAAAACAGGAATCTGCGGCTGGGAAGCCTTCACGCCTTCTCTCACCGATATCTGCCGAAGGCTATCCATGATGTGCGCGATGTCGATCCCATTCGGGCACCTGGTAGTGCACGTTTCGCACGAAGCGCAGATCCATATGGTATCGCTGCCGAGGACCTGATCCCTGAGCCCAAAATGCACGCAACGCATGAGCTTGTGCGGAACGATGTCCATCGAGAACGCCAGCGGACAGCCGTTGGTGCACTTCTCACACTGGTAGCAGGCGGATACCTTCTCGCCGCTCTTTTCCTCTACCTGCCTGCGGAATGAAGGACTGGGCACTATCGTCCCAGGCAACTCTGCGACTGCCATTCCTCTACCTTGCCCTACGTCTCGGCACGGTCTGCTGCACACAGGCGCCAGCAGGCCTTCCTAGCAAAGAGGGGCTCTTTCTCTCACTCCAGATGAAATGGTTGCTCGCCGGGGAGTGACGGATTGTGCGAATACGGCCCTCTTGCCAAGGGATGCTTTGTCCGTGTCAATCGAACCATACTCGCCAGCGTCTCCTTTGTTAATCTTATCACAAGAGCTAGGTAGTGTCGACACGTGCCACGCAGGCCAACAGCTTCGGGTACGCGCCATAGGCGATGACCACGGCGCCCCCCGAAGCACTCGTGGAAAGGCAAAACCGGATATGCTAGAATAGATAGTCGGGTGGTGAAGCCAGGCGAGTCTGCGTGGACCTGCAGAGTGTGTCCGAGCGGTCAGCCGATCCGGATCGCTCGGACTAAGTGTGTGGAAAAGAAGGTGGCCCGCCGGGTCCGGCGGGCTTGATTCGCCCACTGCTCGTCAAGCAGCGGAAGAGGTAATAGATGAAGTCGAAGAGCAATCTTGAAAGAGTGCTGGAAAGTGGCAAGTTCGCAGTTACCGGAGAGCTTGGCCCGCCTGCGAGCGCCAACCCTGACGTAATCAAGACGAAGGCGCAGCACCTGAAGGGCAACGTAGACGCCGTCAACGTGACCGACGGACAGACCGCTGTCGTTCGCATGGCGAGCTGGGCGGCTTCTCTCCTTGCCAAAGAAGAGGGCCTGGAGCCAACTGTGCAGATGACCTGCAGAGATCGCAATCGCATCGCCCTACAGATGGACGTCCTGGGGATCGCTGCGCTGGGCGTCAACAACTTGTTGTGTCTCACCGGTGATCACCAGATGTTCGGGAATCACCCGATGGCTAAAGGGGTCTACGACCTCGACTCCCTCCAGCTCGTCAAGATGGTAAGAGACATGCGCGACGAGAAGAAGTTCCAGTGTGGCGACGAGATGGATGTGCAACCCCAGCTGTTCATCGGAGCAGCGGCCAACCCGTTCGCCGATCCCTTCGAGTTCAGGGTGCAGCGCCTGGCAAACAAGGTGGCTGCCGGAGCCGACTTCGTTCAAACGCAAATCATTTTCAACGTCGAGAAGTTCGCCAAGTGGATGGAAGCCGTTCGAGAAAGAGGATTGGACCAAAAGGTAAAGATACTCGCCGGCGTGGCCCCGGTCAAGTCCATCGGCGCGGCCCGCTATATGCAGACCAGGGTTCCCGGAATGGACGTTCCCGATTCGGTCATAGAGCGACTGAAGGGCGTGCCCAAGGAACAGGTCAAGAAGGAGGGAATTAAGCTCTGCGTGGACATCATCAAACAGGTGCGCGACATCAAGGGAGTCGCCGGAATCCATCTCATGGCTATTGAATGGGAGGAGGCAGTCCCGGAGATCGTCGAAGCGGCCGGCCTGCTGCCCCGGCCGTAGCGATGGTAGCTCAGTGGTCGCCTTCCGAGAGCTCCCCCATGGGTTCCGCGCCTACGGCAGCCGGTTGACCTGCAGCTCATCGGCCCATTTCTGACCCAACCAGCGCCAGGCCGCACCCTGACACCGGGCCAATCCCGCAGATCAACCCCCTCTTGGGATTCACCGGACCATCAGAAGGCCTGTTGAAGCAGGTTCTGTCTCCTGTCAAAACGATTCTCACACCACTGCCGGAAGGCCCTCATCATGAGTTTTCGGTTCTCGCTGCCCTCCCATGGCCTGTAGCGCTTCATGAACTTGGCCAGATCGCCAACATCCTTGGCATCGAAGTACCTGACTCTGACCTCAAAGGAGCTGATCGCCATCGCCACACCGTAGGGAATATCAGGGAATTCCGTGAACAGGGCCACGGCGTTGTCCAGAGCCCCAGTCGAGAGTGCGCGCTCACTCTCGTACGCAGCGTCCCACTCACTCAGCAACCGAAGAGCCCTATCCTTTGGCACCTTGCGATCCAACAACTCAGTCAGCGAAGGTGGTGGAAGCAGCCCTCTCTCGGACTCCATTGGCTGCTCTGATTCCCCGGCGAGAGATTCGAGCTCGGCCAGCTCTCCATTCTGTCCCGCTGTCTCGTGCATGATAGTGCGCAGGGCACTGTTCGACTTCTGCTTCTCCTTCTTCCGCCATGCGTATATGGTCTCCCTCTGCTTGGGAACATTGTGCTCACCATAGGAAATCGCCAGTTCCTCCAGTACTTGCTCGGCCGTGTAGCCCTCGTGCATCAACGTCAATGCTCTGGACCTGATAGTGGGATGATACTTGCGCGGCATGATACCCCCTCTACTCGACTTCTCGTGCGATCCTTCCCAGTGGCCATCATTATAACATGGTTTTACAGCAGTCTTATCATAGTTGTGCCATGTATTTCCTCAGGTTATGTTCTGCTGACAAAAGCCGCCACATCGCGTACCATATAGATACCTTGGCAACGGAGCAGGGTACCAAGCCCGAATGCGGGCCGGGATACTGAGCGAAGGAGAACCTGGGATGACAGCGCTGTCGGCGATTACGGACGAGATGAAGGCAGCTATCGGCACGAAGGTGTTTCAGGATTTTCCACCGGAAGAGGTGTCCGTGTGGGCTATCCGAAGGTTCATCGAGGCCACCACCGATAACAACCCTTTGTGGCAAGATGAAGAGTATGCCAAGGCGACGCGCTGGGAAGGGATAGTCGCTCCCCCCGCATTCTTGCACGCGTTCGACCCCGCGAACCGAGCGTTTCGCCAGTTTACCGATCTCTCTCACATGGCTACTACCCTGCCGTTCGCACCTCCGTTTCCCCGGATCTTTCAGGCGTTCTATGAGTTCCAGTTCTTCGTCCCGTTGAGACCAGGAGACATCATTACGAGCGCGTGCAAGATCGGGGACGTCTACGAGAGGGAGGGGAAGTCGGGAAGGATGGTCTTCATACGTCTCGACAACGAACACCATAATCAGGTGAACGAGCTGGTGGGCATCACCAGCGAGGCCATGGTCTCCCTTGAAGGGACATCGTCGTCATCAAAGGCGGCAGGACCAGTCGCAGCTCCCGCGGAGGAGGCAGTCCCGCCGCTTCAAGACATAGAGCAGGTCACATTCGAGGATGTCAAGATAGGCACGCCGCTGCCTGGCCTTGTGAAAGAGATCGACAACGTGACCATTCTCAAATGGGGGGCAGCCGTCAACGATTACGGGCCCCATCACTTCGACCAGCAGTTCGCCGGTGAGATGCTCGGCCTGCCCAATGTCATTGCCCATGGCCCCCACAATGCCGCCTTTCTGGTACAGCTGGTCACCAACTTCATAGGGCGCGAGGGCTCTCTCAAGAGGCACTACACGGAATTGAGGGGAAACGTCTTCCCGGGTGACAAGCTCACCTTCCAGGGCAAGGTGGTCAACAAGCACGAGAAGGACGGGGAGAATCTGGTGGAGTGTGAAAGCTGGGGCGAGAACCAGAACGGGCGCAGGATATCGCTCGCCAAGTCCTCATTCACACTCCCGCGCAGGCAGGCGTGATGGCGACCAAGGAGGAGGCCACATGTTTCAAACACGATTGACCGAGCTGCTGGGTGTCGAGTACCCGATAATCGGCGGGGCGATGGCATACCTTAGCACCGGGGAGCTTGCCGCGGCCGTGTCCAACGCCGGCGGGTTCGGACTTATCTCCGCGGTTACCTTCTCCCGAGAGGAACTGACGGAGCACATTCGGAAATGCCGCAGCCTCACCGACAAGCCATTTGGCGTCAACATAGCATTGATACACCGCGATCCGGCGAAGGTCGACCAGGACTTCGAGGTGGTGGTCGAAGAAGGTGTACGAGTGGTGGAGACCGCCGCCCTCAATCCCTCCCCGTACATCGATCGTCTCAAGAAGGCAGGCATCACCACACTCCACAAGGTCGCAACGGTGAGGCACGCGATATC
>JAZFSU010000067.1:0-7096 GCA_036446335.1 Dehalococcoidia bacterium
GCCACCGTGCTCAAGGTCAACGAGCGAGGTCGCATCAGTGACTGGGTCAACCATGACAAGTGCGCTGCCGGCACCGGAGTCTTTTTGCAGCAGATGGCGAAACTGATGCAGATGCCACTGGAGGAGATGTCGATACTGCCCGAGCACGTCAATTCCTGCGCGGACATCTCCAGCACGTGCGCCGTGTTCGCTGAATCCGAAGTGATATCGCACGTGCATCGCGACCCGCCCACGCCCAAGGAGGAAATCATCGCCGGAATCTACTCCTCCGTAGTGAGCCGCGTCATTACTTTGTGCAAGAGGATTGGCGTGGAGCGGGACGTAGCGGTTGTTGGCGGTGTGGCCTTGAACCGCGGGCTGGTGAGAATCCTCGAGAAAGAACTGGGGTTCGATCTCCTCGTGCCTGACGCGCCACAAATGGCTGCGGCCCTGGGCGCGGCCATCGTCGCCAGGGAGTCTATCGAGAAGGGGGCCGTCAGATGACGGTTGCGGGCATAGACATAGGTTCCAGGGCAGCCAAGGTCGTGGTGATGAGAGACGGCTCCATTATCTCATCGGTGATCCGTGACACCGGCCCCGAAAGTGTGAAGACCTCCCAGGCCGCAATAGCTGAGGCCCTGAAGGAGACGGGGCTGTCTCTGGACAATCTCGACTATGTAGTCGCCACCGGCTATGGCAGAGTGCTCGTCCCGTTCGCCAATGAGAATATCTCGGAGATAAGCTGCCACGCCCGAGGCATCAACTGGTACTTCCCCGAGGTGAGGACCATTCTCGACATGGGGGGTCAGGACTGCAAGGCGATCAGCTGCGATAGCAACGGGTTGGTGACCAACTTCGTCATGAACGACAAGTGCGCCGGGGGTACCGGACGGTTCCTCGAGATGATAGCCGAGGTGTTGAATACCTCGCTGGACGACGTTGGGGAGCTGTCGCTCTCTTCCAGGAACACCATCCCGTTCAACACCATCTGCGCCGTCTTCGCCAAGTCCGATGCCATCGCTCACTTCAGGAAAGGCGTCGCCAAGAGCGACATCCTCGCTGGCCTGAATGAGGCGATAGCTACCCGCAGCCTCAATTTGTTGAAGCGCGTGACCATCCAGAAAGAGTTCACCATCACCGGCGGCATCGCCAAGAACAGCGGGATGGTGGCCAAGCTCAGGGAGAAGGTCGGCCTGGAACCGCTGCTCTGTCCCGATCCCCAGTTGGCCGGTGCCTTGGGTGCAGCTCTCTTCGCAGCCGAACGCTGCGGCTCAGTGGTGGATCATGGGATGAAGGCCCACTACGGCTACACCGACGGCACCGGGGAGTACTACATTGCCGTCTCGTCGGACCGGTGTGACGGCTGTGGCGACTGCGTGACGGCGTGTCCGGCGGGAATTCTGGTCTTGGGCACGAATGGCAGCCATGGCCCGAAAGTCACACTGAAAGAGGACGCGAGGAATAACCTGGCCTTTCTCTGCCCGGGCTCTGGCTCGTGCAGAGATGCCAACGATGTGTACTGCCAGAGCGTATGCACCAAGAACGCAATAAGCCTCAGTTGGTAGGTCGGTAACAAATAGAGCGGAGGTATCATGGGATCACACAGAGATGGCGGTCAGATGATAAAGATTGCGGTCGACGCCATGGGCGGCGACTATGCTCCGGGCGAGGTGGTCAGGGGCGCGGTCCAGGCGGCAAGAGACCTGGATGTTGAGATCATTCTCGTGGGCCCCGAAGCGGAGGTGGAACGGGAACTGAACACCTATGCCACTGCCGACCTCCCGATTAGCATTGTCGATGCTCCCGAGGTCATCAAAGACGGTGAACATCCCATCATCGCAGTTATGAGCAAACCCGGCAGCTCAGTGGCGGTGGCCGCGCGACTGGTTAAGAGCGGCGAAGCCGACGGCATGGTCAGTGCGGGATCAACCGGAGCCTGCATGGTTGCGGGCATGAAGTACCTCGGGGCGCTGCCAGGCATCGACCGGCCCATGGCCGGTGGACCGTTCCTCCAATTATCTCCCGAGACCTCCGTTTTTGACATGGGGGTCAACGTGAACCCCCAGCCCCGGGACTACGTGAACTTCGCAGTTGCCGGGTGCGTTTTCTCCAGGTGCTTCCTGGGAATAGAGAACCCCACGGTGGGACTGCTCAATGTGGGCTCCGAACAAGGCAAGGGCAATCAGATGGCGAAGGAAGCCTATCCCCTGCTGGAGAAGAGCGGACTCAACTTCATCGGCAACGTCGAGGGCATGGACATCCCCATGGGAAAGGCCAACGTCATCGTCTGTGACGGGTTCGTGGGGAACATTCTGCTGAAGTTCTGCGAGGGCCTTGGCACAGTGGTAGCCGACTGGCTCCGGCAGGAACTGAGTGATACCGTTCCGCAGGCCGAGTTGGAGGAGGTTACCACCAAGCTCAACAGGAAGATGAGTCCCGGAGCGCTTCTGGGGGGTGCCCCTCTTTGGGGTATCGATGGGCTGGTCTTGATCGCTCACGGAAACAGCATGGCCCCGCAGATCGTCGGCACGATCAAGGAGGCAAAGGGATGCGTCGAGATGGGATTCGTCGACCTTCTCAAGGACGAGTTGCAGAAGGCACAAGAACTCATCTCAGTCTAGATGAGACCGGAAGATTGTCGTTTCGTGGACTGATTTCACAGGAGGGGCAATGTCTACACTTGACCGCTTGAGGGCGATAATGGCCAAGGTTGCCCGCTGCAACGGCGACGAAATCGGCCCTGATACGGCTCTCAAGGACATAAAGGCCGACTCACTGCACTGGCTACAGATAATCATCCGGGTGGAAGGGGACTTCGACATCGAGATCGATTTCGAGAAGATGGGGGATCTTGCCACGATAGGAGATTTCACCAGCTACATTGACAGCTGCACAGCATAGTCCTGCCCAACCAAGCCCCATCACGTCGGGACAACCTGACGGGTAGCCCCGGCCCGCTACCGCGGCTCGATAGTCCCGCACACTAGCCCATCCAGGCAAGCCCCATGCTTCTGATTCCGCTCACCATGGTCGTGGCACGAAGTCAGTCGAGCGTGCAAAGCCATTGACTGATACGGTATAATCCAGAGACCGATCACGCCCGAAGGTACAGCAGCAGCGCGCAGTCTCCACATCTGAAAGGCGGTGGCAGTGTGTCTCACCAGATGAAAAGGATCGTTCTCCCCTTCACGGCTATAGTAGGGCAGCATAGCCTCAAGCAGGCTCTGGTGCTCAACGCCGTAAACCCCGGCCTCCTTGGAGTGCTCGTCAGAGGAGAGAAGGGAACAGGCAAGTCGACCGCCGTAAGAGCACTGGCAGACCTTCTGCCGGAGATAGACGTGGTCAGGTGCCCGTTCAACTGCAGCCCGGCCAACCCGTCCCTGCAATGCAGTTCCTGCAACGAGAGGAATGCGAGCGGGGAGGAACTCCCCACGATACGCCGGAAGACGAAGGTGGTGGAGCTGCCTTTGGGGGCAACCGAGGACAGGGTCACCGGGACCCTGGACATCGAGAAAGCTCTGAGACAGGGCATCAAGGCACTGGAGCCCGGAATACTGGCCGAGGTCAACCAGGGCATCCTCTATATCGATGAGGTCAACCTGCTGGACGACCACCTCGTCGACATACTGCTGGATTCCGCCGCCATGGGCGTCAACACCGTGGAGAGGGAGGGGATCTCCGTCTCACATCCCTCCAGGTTCATCCTCGTGGGCACAATGAATCCGGAAGAAGGAGAGATCAGACCACAACTCCTGGACAGATTCGGGCTCTCTGTGGAGGTAGCGGGGACAAGGGACGCCGGGGAGAGAATCGAGATCATCAAGACTGTGGAGGAATTCGAGAGAGACGCGGAATCGTTCCATGCCAAATGCGAGAAGGAGCAGGAGGAACTCAGACAGCGGATACTCAGGGCAAGGGAGCTTCTCGATCAAGTCGCGATAGCGGACGACCTGCTCAGCACCATAGTCGACATCTGCCTCGAGTTCGAGGTGCATGGACACCGGGCTGATTTCCTGATCGCGAGAACGGCGAAGACGACGGCGGCCTACAATCTCAGAAAGAACGTCACGGAAGAGGACGTAGTGGAAGCGGCGGAACTGGTGCTGCCCCACAGAATGAGGAGAATGCCTTTCGAGGAACCCAAGCCCGTAAGGGAGAAGGTCGAAGGCGCGATGAGGCAGAGGAAAGCGCCGCCCCCGGAAGGCCAGAGAAGCGATCGAGACGACGGCGAGACCACGAGCGCCGATGATGATGAAGAGGGGCAATCCCGTCTCCACGCTGACGAGGGCCGCCGGGCCGCGAGGAAGGCCCTTGAAGCTGGAGAGCGAAGAAGGATCGACATAAGACTGCACAAGGACAAGCAGCGCCGGGCCGGTTCCGGCAGAAGAGCCCGGACTTTGAGCACGCACAGCGGGAAGTACGTCAAGGCCCGCGTTCCCGAGGGCAAGACCACCGACATAGCCATAGACGCCACCATCAGGGCCGCGGTGGCTAGAAAAGGCGATCTCAAGATAGAGAAAGCCGACCTCATGGAGAAGGTCAGGGCCAAGAAGATCTCCTCCGTGATCATGTTCGTGGTCGACGCCTCCGGCTCCATGGCAGCACTGCGGGCCATGGAGATGGCCAAGAAAGCCGTCCTGGCACTGCTCGAGGATTCCTACCAGAAACGGGACAAGGTCGGGTTCATAGCTGTCGCAGGTGACAAGGCGAGGGTCCTCCTTCCCCCAACCTCGAGCGTCGAGCTGGCCGTCAGGCATCTCAGAGAGCTTCCCGCCGAAGGGCGGACCCCGCTGGCCGACGGGCTCTACAAGGGCCTTCAGGTCATGAAAACTCAGCTGTGGAAGAACAGGAACATAATCCCCATCATTGTGCTCGTCTCTGACGGGCGGGGCAACGCGCCCATAGTATCGGACGCGAAGATGGAGACGATCTCCCTGGCCATGGAGATCAAGAGGCAGGGCATCAACCTGGTGGTCATAGATTTCGACGACGGCTTCCTGAACCTGGGGTATAACCGGGAGATCGTCGAGGCAGGTGGCGCCAGCCACTATATTTTGGACGAGTTGGACTCCAGGAATCTGGTCGAGGTGGTGAAAGCCCTGTCGCAGTCGGCCACTGACGAGCCGCCGTCTCCTCACATCGGGTCAGCGCCCGGTCAGTGGATCAGTCGACGAATCCAAGCCCGGTAACCGGCGGCGCAATCACTGGACACGGGCCACCGATCAGACTGCTGTTGGCTACTCCAGCTCAACCAAGCCGATCTCAAACAGCTTGGGCCAGAGCTTCCCCGTCACGAACAGCCGGTCGCCATCCGCGTCGTAGGCTATGCCGTTGAGGACGTCGACCTGCGCGCTGCGGTCCTCCGCGCTCAAAAGCCCCTGAAGATCAATCCATCCGGTCACACGGCCCGTCTCCGGCGCGATCCGCGCGATGCGGTCGGTCTGCCAGACATTGGCATAGACCTCGCCCTCAATGTATTCCAGCTCGTTGAGTCTGACCACAGGGCCATGATTGTCCAAGACCTCAACCCGGCCAATCTCCTGAAGCGTCCCAGGGTCGAGGAAATACAGCGTCGAAGTGCCGTCACTCATAATCAGGCGTTCACCGTCGTGCGTGAGGCCCCAGCCCTCGGTAGGATAGCTGAAGTCATTAAGCAGCTCAAAGCTCTCCTTGTCATAGACAAACCCGACATTCGACTGCCAGGTCAACTGGATGATCCTGTCCTCGAAGATGGTCACGCCCTCTCCAAAGAACTCGTCCGAAATCTGAAGGAGCTGCAGTACTTCGCCGGTCTCCAGTTCGACTCTGCGCAGCGTCGAGCTGCCTCGAAGGCCTGTTCCCTCGTACAGAACGCCATCCTCGTAGACCAACCCCTGCGTGAAGGCGTTGCGGTCATGGGGATAGGCGTTGACTACCCGGTACGTGAAGACAGGTATGCCCGGCGCCGGTGTGGCCTCCTGATCAGTGCCGCACCCAAGTCCGATGCCGACAGCCAGAATCAGCAGGATGGCCCACAGAATACATTTTCGATCTGCGGTCATCGCTCCCCTCAGGCCCTCCCCTCCGGAAACCTTATCCTCGAATCATGATCATCGAAGACCAGTCGCAGCCCCTTCAGGTCCAGGCTGGGGAGACGCAGGTACGTGGGACGCCTGCCCATGTGGGCCAGCGCGTGAGCGTCCGAGCCCTGGATACAGGCATAGCTCTTCGAGAAGCCCTTCATCTCGCCACTGTTCCAGAGACTCTTGTTCTGGGGCTGAGTGATCTCGAGGGCGGAGAGATAGCGGCTGCCGTGTATTCTCGCCTTCACCTTGGCTCGTTCCTTGGTCTGCAAGAACCCGGTGGGCCACCTCTCGATGTGGGCGGCGATGGCGATCCCATCCCACTCCACTATCTTGCGGAAGACGTCCTCCATCCCATCCTTCACGAAGCTGGCGCCGTCTCCCCTGCCGTCCGGGCCAACGCCCACTGCATCGAGCAGCATCTCCAGTCGCGCGACCGAGTCCCCAGGGTCAAACAGTGCCAGAACGTGACCACTGCCCGTCGAGAGCTCGACGCCGGGAAACACGGCCAGTCCGCTCCTCCGGCCCGCGTCCCTGATGCGGTCGACCGCTTCGAAGGTGTTGTGGTCAGTAACAGCGATTGCCTCGAGTCCGGCAGCGAGCGCCGCGTCAACCAGTTGCTCCGCGGTTACGGAGGAGTCACCGAAACACAGGGAGTCCGGGGTATGAATGTGGAAGTCAGCTTTGACGAACGTATTACCGACAGTCTCCGGAGGTTGCTCCCCAGAAGTCATCAGCCGTCAGTCCTTGGCGGTAGACACCGGTCCCAGGAAAGCGCTTGAAGGCCCAACTCGAATCTCATTTCCCTCTGAAAACCGGCTCCCGTTTCTCCAAAAAAGCAGAGAGCGCCTCCCGATGGTCCTCAGTCCGGCTCAGAGTCACCCAGGCCTCCATAATGTCTTCCATGGCGCGTTCCAGATCCATCTCGAGGCCCTTGTATATCATCCCCTTCGATCTCGCGATCGCCAGGGGAGGCCCGTTCGCCAGCTTCACAGCGAGCTCCTCGGTGGCAGCCTCGAGGTCGTCATGCGGGACCACTTTGGTCACGAGACCTA
>JAZFSU010000068.1:0-10370 GCA_036446335.1 Dehalococcoidia bacterium
GAGGACAATCCTACTCCCGCGAGGAGGCAGGCCGCCGGCGCGGCGTAGATGAGCACTCTGCTGCTGAACATACTCAGAACAACAATACAGAGGTACCATGAGGCGAAGAAGATGGTGCCCTGCTCTCTCCTTTTCCAGGCAAGATACAATCCCATTGCGATAGGGATCAAAAAGAAATGATAGTTTGCGAAATCCAGGAATCCCCTTGCCCAGACGCCCTGGAGTTCATTGATAGCGGCTGCCCCGCCCCCGGCGACGGTCCGGGTTGCAGTCCCGAACCACGAGCCGGATTCAGGGTAGAATGCCGCGATAGCCATTGCATTGGCCCCGATTACTAGACCAAGAGTGCGCCATCTGGCGGCGGACATTGCAGCGCGCAGCCTTTGTCGCGCATCTTGCCCGTTCTGGGCTTCGTTCGCCCTGAAAAGCAAAGCTCCGCCGAATGCCGATGAGACTATGATGGCTAGCAGGAGCGTCGGGCCCACGAAGTTCCACTCAAGGTAAAGGGCTGCCTCGATGACAAGTACGCTTAAGCCGCCTGCCAGCCATCCCACATTTCTGCCACCCATGCGGAGCTGCCAGTCTCTAGAGAGGTAGAGGACGAAGGCGCCTGTCGACAGCAGCAGGATATTTAGAACGTCGCGATCAACGTTGCCGGCTGCTCCTCCATACAGAATCGCGTGACCTGACGCTGCCCATGCGAAGGATGACAGCAGCGCCACACGGCGGTTATATATCTTGGAGGCGGCCATATATATCACGGCCATGATTACTACCCCCAGCAAGGGCGGCAGGAATTTGGCCGTGAAGTCTAGGGAGTCCGCAGTCGACAGGTCCGATACAGCAGCGATGGCCTTCGCGATGTATGCCATTGGATATGCCAACCCACTGTGCAGCGTGTACGTATCAGCTTGAAATACCGAGGGTGGCACGTCCGGGGGCCCGATTCCATTCATGATTCTGTCTGCCAGCCAGTGAAAGTAGTACGAGTCCGGATTGATCAAGTAATAGTGCTGGTCGCTGTAGACGTGCACGGAACGAAGGAAGAAGGTGAATAGCGCAAGGCTAGTGTAGTGTCTCTAACACTTCGTTAGCTCGCCTGACCTTGGAAAGAATAGTTGACACGGAAAGCCCGTCCAGACGAATGGTTTAGGGTCAGCGTTGTTTGCCTCAAGGTATTACATGATAGCCACGACGAGGGCGTCAGTGCTTCTGTAGGAGCCGCGGCGAATTCGCCTCCACGATATGCGCCATACTCACGCCACGCTGATGTTGCAGCAAGGCGTCCATCCCAAGATCGTGAGTGAAAGGCTCGGGCCCAGTTCGATAGCTATCACGTTGGACACCTACTCACACGTTCTGCCGGGCCTCCAGGCGGCTGCGGCCCAGGCCTTTGATGAGAGTCTCAGGAATGGACGCAATGGACACCAATAAGAAGGGGCAGCCCGTCGAAGCTGCCGCTGCACCCGGCCTCCGGTCGGATTAGCAGGGGATTAGCAAGCTAGACTTTAGGATGGGAAACGTCTATAATTCCGAAGCTGTGGAGGGGTGTCCGAGTGGTCTATGGTGGCGGTCTTGAAAACCGCTGTTCCGGTTTCCCGGGACCGTGGGTTCGAATCCCACCCCCTCCGCTTCGATGCGAGCCAGCCAACGCTCAGGGACGAGTGCGCTCGCAAGGTGTCCCTCAAGCGCTATGGCGCGAGCGCGGCAATGCCCCGAGAGCACGATGGCCTCGCCATCTGTCTCTCCCGACCACATCCCCGCGAAGGGTTGTTCGCTGTTTCCACAATCCCCCCAGTTACGCGGAGCGATTCCACAGTAGTCCGGACATCTGGCCTTGATTCCCGAACTCTGGTAATATGGAGTCCAACACAGGATCGAACAGCACCGTAGGCGGGATCAGCAGATGAGACTTTTCGGCTCCTCAGGGATCAGAAGGGTTGTGGATAGGGAATTCCTCCAGCTGACGTTCGAGGTTGGTCTCGCCGTAGGCAGCCAGTACCCCTCGGTAGTAGTCGGTCACGACACCAGAACGACCAGCGACGCGATGAAGCACGCGTTTATCTCGGGAGTGCTTTCCGCAGGCGCCACAGCCGCTGATGCAGGGGTGGCCCCGACGCCAAGCCTCTCCTATGCTACGAGGCACTTCGCCGCTGGAGCCGTGATCACAGCGTCTCACAACCCTCCGGAGTACAACGGCATCAAGCTGGTCAATCCCGATGGCTCCGCCTTCGATTCCGCCCAAAGGCAGGAGATTGAGGACCTCGTGTCAGGCGGATCCGTCAGAGTCGCTTCGTGGGAGATGACGAAGCCATGCACTCAACACGTCAGTGTGGTCGAGGAACACCTCCAACGTATTCTGTCCGACTTCCCCACCGAACTCAAGCTGAAGGTAGTCGTGGATTGCGGCTGTGGAGCCGCATCGGAAGTCACCCCGGTCCTCCTGGCCAATCTCGGCTGTGACGTCGTGCGGTTGAACTGCGAGCCAAGTGGTCATTTCCCCCGAGGTATCGAGCCAACGCCTGACAATCTCCAGGACCTGATGCGAGTGGTGAAGTCCGAAGGGGCGGCCCTCGGCATCGCCCACGACGGTGATGCGGATAGAGTCGCCGTCGTCGACGAGAATGGCAGGCTGATCGGGGGAGACCAACTGATGGTTCTTCTGGCCCGCCAGCTGGGGGTCAAGAGGGTCGTGACCACAGTAGACGCCTCCATGGCAGTCGATGAGCTCGGATTTGAGGTAACGCGGACAAAGGTCGGAGACGCTTTCGTCTCTGACGAACTTCGGTGCAACCCCGGCAAGAACCCAGCGGATGAGTTCGGCGGGGAACCGTCAGGATGCTTCATAATCCCGAAGATCTCCCTTTGCCCCGACGGCATCTATGCGGCAGCCAAGATCGCTGAGATCGCCAGCCAACAGAGAATGTCCTCGCTGGTCGAGCAGATACCATCGTACCCGCTTCTGCGAGGCGCGATTGCCGCCGACACGCCAGCCATGCCTGAGCTGGAGATGAGACTGCGCGAGTGGGTCGGAGAGAGCGGAAGCCTTGAGTCGTTAGACGGGCTCAGGGCTTCCTTCAACGATGGCTGGGTGTTGATCAGGCCGTCCGGCACCGAACCCAAGATCAGGATAACCGCCGAGGCAAAGAGCGAACAGAGAGCCAGAGAGCTCTATGACCTCGCATACAAGACCATTGAAGAGTGCGTTAAGGGGCGGGAAGGGGCAGCAACATGAAGGCCATTGTCCTGGCAGCAGGTGAAGGCAGAAGAATGCACCCCCTGACGTACACGAGACCCAAGGTAATGCTGCCCATAGCTAACAAGCCGATCGTGGAACACCAGCTCGTCGAGCTGACGAAGGCCGGCGTCAATGAGTTTACATTCGTGGTCGGGTATCATGGGGAGACCATTCGAGAGCATTTCGGCAGCGGTGAGAGATGGGGAGCAAAGATCGAGTACGTCACTCAGAGGAAGCAACTGGGTACCGCCCACGCTCCGAAGCTCGCCGAAAGGTCGGTGGATGGCAGGTTCCTGCTCGTGAACGGAGATGTTCTGGTCAGGGCGGAGGACATAGAGAGGTTGCTTGAAAAACAGGAGATCACTCTGACTTTGATCGAGAGAGAAGATACGAGCGGTTTGGGGGTCGTGGAGACAGACGGAGACAGAGTCGCTAGAATTCACGAGAAAGTGACTCCTCCCCCTTCGAATCTGGTGAACGCCGGCTTGTACTTGATGACGGAAGAGATATTCGCAGCTATCGACAGGACCCCCAGATCGCCCAGGGGAGAATACGAGCTGACCGATTCCCTGCAACTGCTATTGAGTGAAGGCCGACCCGTATCGTGGGTGAGGATTGACCGTTGGCTGGACGTGAGTTATCCTTGGGACTTGCTGGGAGCAAACGAAGTGTTGATGGAGGGAATCGAACCCAAGAGATTGGGCACCATTGAGGAGAACGTGATTATGCGAGGTCCAATCTCCATAGGCAAAGGCACAGTAGTGCAGGCCAATTCCTTCATCGTGGGCCCAGTGGCGATCGGGGAGAACTGTCAGATTGGCCCAAACTGCTACATTCGCCCCAGCACCGCCATTGGAGACAACTGCAACTTGGGCAGCTCAGTAGAGATCAAGAACTCCATCGTTATGCGAGACAGCAATATCCCGCATCACAACTACGTTGGGGACAGCGTGATAGGGGCTGGCTGCAACTTCGGTTCCGGCACCAAGATCGCCAACGTCAGGCTGGACAAAGAAGAGATCACAATTGCTGGCGTCAGGACCAAGAGGCACAAGCTGGGCGCGATAGTTGGCGACGGCGTTCAGACAGGCATCAACGCCAGCATCAATGTCGGCAGCATGATAGGGAATCACACGTTCATAGGCCCTGGAGCCACAGTCAAGGGCGTAGTGCTGCCCAACTCCATGATATATTAGGAGCACCATGGGAAGAGTAGAACAGGCAGTCATTCTTGCCGCCGGAGAAGGGCAGCGGCTCAGGCCGTTCACTGTCTCAAAACCCAAGGTGATGATCCCGATCGCTAACAAGCCGATAATGCAGTATGTAATCGATGCTGTGGCGCTTGACGGAATACGCAACATCGTCGTTGTGGTGGGGTACCGAAAGGACCAGGTAGTAGACTACTTCGGCTCCGGAGAGAAGTTCGGCGTTGAGATCGACTACGTGGAGCAAACGCAGCAGCTTGGCACCGCCCATGCCCTCAAGCAGGTGAAGAAGAAGGTTCATGGCAGATTCCTCACTCTGTCCGGAGACAATGTCATCGAGCCGGGGACTATCTCGACACTGATCGACGTCGAACAGGACACAATCCTGGTGAACGAACAGGAGAACATCTCCAAGTATGGAGTCATCGAGGCCCAGGACGGAATTGTGACAAGTATCGTGGAGAAGCCAAAGGAAGCTATCAGCCACTTGGTCAACACGGGCATCTACTCGTTCGGCAGTGAGATATTCGACGGGATCGAGCAGGAGACGGACCTGACCTCTGTCATTCGCAACATGATCGCACTCGGGCGTGAGGTGAGGATCTGCGAGGCAACTGGCGCCTGGCTGGATGTTGTCTATCCCTGGGACATGTTGAAGCTCAACGATCTTGCCTTGGCCAAGACATCCCCTGTTACCGGAGGCACCATCGAAAGCGGCGTGACGATGAAAGGTCTCGTGTCTGTTGGGAAAGGCACGATCATAAGGTCGAACTCTTATATCGTCGGGCCGGCGATCATTGGGGAGAACTGCGAAATAGGACCCAGTGTATGCATTCTGCCGTCTACAACCATAGGAAACAACGTCTGCATTGCCCCCTTCACCATGATCACCAACAGCATGATAGCTGACGGAGTGGAGATCGGTCCGAACTCTACCATTCAGGACTCTATCATGGACAAAGGAAGCCTTTTGAAAGGTCACTTCGTTACGCAGAGCGGCGAGACCGATATCAGAATAGACGACGAGTATCATCGTGTACGTATCGGCGCGATTCTTGGGGAACGTTGCAGCATCGGGGACAGCGTCGTGACCTGCCCCGGAGTTATCGTCGGGAATCGCAGCCAGATAAGGGCGCTGAAAGTGCTCGACGGCAGTGTCCCCGACGAGAGCCTGGTGATGTAGTCATGTGTGGCATCGTTGGCTACATCGGGGAGAGGGAAGCCCAGCCTATTCTGGTCAATTGCCTGAAGAGGCTTGAGTACCGGGGATATGACTCCTGCGGCATCGCTCTGCCCGGCAACACCGTTGAAACCCACAAAGACGCCATCCGGGTTGAAGCGCTCGAGAGAGTGCTTGGCCCGAGCAGCCTCCCGCTGGGCATCGGGCACACAAGGTGGGCGACTCACGGCAAGCCATCGCAGGAAAACGCTCACCCGCACGAGGACTGCGGCAGAAACATCGCGGTCGTTCACAACGGGGTAATTGACAATTTCCTCCAGCTCAGGGAACAATTGTCTCAGGAAGGTCATACGTTTCTGTCAGAGACCGATTCTGAGGTAATACCTCACCTCATTGAGAAGTACTATCAAGGGAACTTGGAGGAAGCCGTGGCGCGATCCCTCAAGGATATTGTGGGGTCGTACGCCTTCATCTGCTTCCACGTTGACCACGAGGAACTGGTGATGGCCAGGAACCAGAGCCCGCTGATCGTGGGCATTGGCGACAGAGAAAACTATGTGGCTTCGGATGTGCCGGCGGTACTGGACTATACTGACAGAGTCATCTACGTCGAGGATGGCGAAATAGGCGTTGCCACCAAGGAAGGCATCCGATTCTCCAGGAACGGGCAACAGGTCGAGAAGACCGAACACCAGATTCCCTGGACCATCGAGGAAGCCCAGAAGGCCGGCTACGATCACTTCATGATCAAGGAGATCCACGAGCAGCCAAAGGTGATCCGAAACACGTTCAAAGGATACATCTCTGCTCTGGAGCCGATAGTCACCCTGGGAGTAACTAGGGAGATTGACTTCAATGTCCTTATCCTGGCCTGCGGTACATCCTACCACGCTGCCCTGATCGGGAAACATCTGTTCCAGCAGCTGGCGAAGATTTCGGTCCAGGTGGAGTTGGCCTCAGAGTTCAACTACTCCGACATCGTGCTGAGCAAGACTTGGGTGATTATCATAACGCAATCCGGCGAGACTGCCGACAGTATGAAAGCACTCAGAAAAGCGAAGGCCTCCGGCTGCCGCACTCTGGTAATCACCAACGTAGTTGGCAGCAGCGCCACCCGCCTGGCAGATGAGGTACTTTACATAACCGCTGGCCCCGAGATAAGTGTGGCCGCCACCAAGAGCTTTGTCGCTCAACTGATAATGCTGTATCTGTTGGCTTTGGGGTGGGCATCCGCGGACACCCGCTCCCTAGGAAACATGATTGCGGAGCTGCGACAGTTGCCAAACAGGGTCCATGAGATCCTCGACAGGGAAGAGGCTATCGCCGAACGCGCTAAGTATCTCGCGAAGTATGACAACATTTTCTTGGTTGCCAGAGGAGTCAACTTCCCGGTGGCTCTCGAGGGAGCGCTGAAGATCAAGGAAATCGCCTACATCCATGCCGAAGGCTTCGCGGCGGGCGAACTGAAGCACGGGCCTTTTGCCTTGCTCACCCCGGACACTCCGGTCATTGCCATCGTCTCCAAAGACAGCACGTATGAAACGCTCCTGGCCAACATAAGGGAGATCAAGGCCAGAGAATCACCTGTGGTCGCCATCGCTGAGGACGGAGACGTCGAGATTGACAAATATGTGGACTTCGTGATCAGAGTTCCGGCCGTCGATCCACTATTTTCACCCGTGGTCAACTCGATCGCACTGCAGCTACTGGCCTACTACATGGCCAAGGCAAGAAACTGTCCCATAGACATGCCGCGGAATCTGGCCAAGAGCGTCACCGTGGAATAGATCCGAAGAAGCTAAAGGAGTAGTTTGAAGATACTGGTCACCGGAGGCGCGGGGTTCATCGCCTCCAACCTTGTGGATGCCCTCGTCGATCTCGATCACGAGGTCTCAGTTGTCGACAACCTCTCGACCGGCTTCCGTCGCAATCTCAACCCCAGAGCCAGATTCTATGAGGCCAGCATTTGCAGTGAGGAGCTGTCGGCGATATTTGAGCTCGAGCGGCCCGAGATTGTAAGCCACCATGCCGCCCAGATAGACGTACGCAAGTCAGCGGATGACCCTGTAGCTGACGCCACGGCCAATATCCTGGGCAGTCTGAACGTCATCTCCAACTGTGTCAGATTCGGGATCTCCAGGATCGTCTACGCCTCCACGGGAGGAGCGATTTACGGTGACCCGCAGTACATCCCGGCTGACGAGAACCACCCGATCAATCCCGTCTCCCAGTACGGCGTGTCGAAGCATGCGGTGGAGCACTATCTCCATATGTACAGTGTGGTGCATGGGCTCGACTTCATGACACTCAGATATGCGAATGTATATGGCAACAGGCAGAACCCGTTCGGTGAGGCAGGAGTCGTAGCCATATTTGCCACTCAAATGCTTGCCGGTGTGCAACCCACCATCTTCGGCCCGGGGGACAAGACACGGGACTACGTCAATGTATCAGATATCGTGCAGGCCAACATCCTGGCTCTCGACCGGGGGAAGAACTGCATCTGCAACATCGGCACCGGGGTCGAGACATCCGATCAGCAGGTATTCGACACGCTGGCTGATGTACTGGGGTACGAAAGACCGCCCATCTACGCACCGGTGCGCCCGGGAGAGGTGTATCGCATCTCTCTCGAGAGCAGCCTGGCGCGAGACGAACTGGGCTGGGAACCAAGGGTAGCGTTTCACGAAGGTATCGCGAAGACCGCTGAGTACTACAGGACCCTGGCGGCACAATCCTCGGCTGGCTAGCGGAAGGCCACGCTATACGTCCCCTCGATGCCCTTGCGGGTTCCAGCCCGCTGGTTTAAAATGGGATTGCACTCGACGGAGTGCAATGATGCCTTGAGTCGAGGCTGGTTTCAGGGACTTGGGATGCGTGAGGCAGTAGTAATAGACGCGGTGCGAACTCCAATAGCAAGAGCACATCCAGACAAGGGATGGTTCAAAGACACACGTTCCGATCAGCTCAGCGTTGCCGTTGTCAGAGAGTTGGTCAGCAGAACGAGGCTGGACCCCTGTCTGATCGAAGAGGTGATCCTGGGTTGCGCCAACCAGACGGGCGAGCAGGCTATGAACATAGCGCGCTACGTATCGATAATGGCCGGGTTGCCTTTCGAAGTCGCCGCCCAGACCGTCAATCGCCAGTGCGCCTCAAGTATGACGGCGGTCCACTCGGCTGCCCAGGCGATCATGACGGGCTGCGGTGATATCGTCGTGGCCGGAGGTGTCGAGAGCATGACACATCTGCCCGAAGGAGCGGGAGCGGAGCTGAATCCGGAGAGGTTTCGGTTTGTGGATCGCGATGCTTCTTCGATGGGACTCACCGCCGAAAACTTGGCGGAGAGGTACGGTATCTCGAGGCAGGAGCAAGAAGAGTTCGCTCTGAGGAGCCATCAGAAAGCGATAGCTGCCCAGGAACAAGGACGATTCGGGCAAGAGATTGTACCCGTGGAGGTGCCCCGGGAGAGCGGCGACAAGCAGGCGATTGAGACGGACCAGAATCCGAGGACATACACGACCGCCGAGCTCATGGCTGCGCTCGAGCCGATTGCCCGCCCGGGCGGAACGATCACTGCGGCGACAGCCTCGCCGGCCAGTGATGGGGCAGCAGCCATAATGCTCGCGTCGCGGGACAAGTCTGAAGAACTGGGCCTCACACCGAAGGCGAAGATCCGCTCCATGGCCGTGGCTGGGGTCGACCCCAGGCTGATGGGGCTAGGCGCAGTTGAAGCCGCACGAAAGGCTCTAGACAGGGCGAACCTGAAGGCAACCGACATCGACCTCGCAGAGATAAACGAAGCTTTTGCAGTCGTAGCCATCGCTGCAATCAGAGAACTCGGGATCGACGAAGAGAGAGTCAATCCCAACGGCGGAGCGGTGGCCCTGGGACATCCCATGGGATGCAGCGGGGCCAGGCTTCTGACCACCCTGGTTCATGAGATGACGCGCCGACAGGCAAGATACGGACTGGCAACGATGTGCGTGGGAATGGGCCAGGGAGCGGCGACAATCCTGGAGATAGCGGCCTGAAGGCCACGCAATTTGAAGAAACGGGCTCGTAGCTCAGCGGCAGAGCGGTCGGCTCATAACCGATTGGTCGTAGGTTCGAATCCTGCCGGGCCCACATTCATTCCTTCTTGACTGCTTAGCACTTTGCTTAACGCTTTCGTTGACGCCACAGCTTCGCGTTAGCTTCGGGTTTTTGCTTAACAATTTCTCACCCCCACGTTTGACACTATCAGGTGAACGGTACATCATATCAGCTGCGGCAGTAAGATTCTGGAGATTTCACTCCTCGGATTCACCCGATGTCCAACGTCATTCTCTCATCGTCTGCTATGATAGGACTCCCCCTGGCAAAAGCTGGGGGGATTCTTTTCTTGAACTTGACTAATCCCCCATTATATATTAGGATACTCGTACTCAACCCACTCCATCTCACACATCTGGTTTCCCCCGCGGCATCATCCGTATGCCCGTCCGCCAACGGCCTTCTGAGGTCTTCCACAAGGCGCCATTGTATCACTAAGCCCACGAGTCGGGGGAACGCAAGGAGGTTTGAAGTGAACGCCCTGTTTCAGGGACTCAGGCAAAGGAGAGAGGTAGCTAGTGTAGTGTCTCCAACACTTCGTTAGCTCGGTTGACCTTGGAAAGAATGGTTTCTGCTGAAGCCGTCCAGACGAATGGTTTAGGGTCAGCGTTGTTTGCGTCAAGGTATTCCATGATAGCCGCGATGAGGGCGTCAA
>JAZFSU010000069.1:0-5459 GCA_036446335.1 Dehalococcoidia bacterium
GATTCTCCGGGGAACTGGTCGGGCAGGATGCGGCAACTGATCTGGCCCTTGTCAGAATCTCCGGCTCCGGGCTGCCCGCTGCTCGTCTCGGGGATTCCGACAAAGTGCGAGTGGGGCAACTGGCCATCGCCATCGGCAACCCTCTGGGTTTTCAGAGCACGGTCACCGCGGGTGTTATCAGTGCTCTTGGACGCTCGCTGCGAAGCCGAAATGGCCGGCTCATCGAGAACATCATCCAGACCGACGCCGCCCTCAACCCGGGCAACAGCGGCGGCCCGCTGGTCGACTCCCGTGGTCTGGTGGTCGGCATCAACACCGCGATCATCCAGTCTGCACAGGGCATCTGCTTTGCCGTTCCGGTGAATACCATGCGCTGGGTAGTCACCCTTCTCATCAGAGAGGGAAAGGTCACGCGCGGCTACCTGGGTATTGCCGGACAGACGGTGCCTCTTCCGGTCCGCGTTGTGAGGCATTTCCATCTGACGCACGACACGGGGGCTCAGATAATGGACGTGACCCGTGAAAGCCCGGCCTATGCTGCCGGGCTGGAGGAGGGGGATATCATCATTTCCCTGGGCCAGGATCCGGTAGCTGGCGTCGATGATATCCACCGTTTACTTACCAGGGACGTTGTCGGAGGGAAGCTGAACGTAGTACTCTTGAGGAACTGGACGGAGAGGCTCGAGATGTCGATAGTACCCGCGGAGAGCCCGATCTAGGCCCTCCGCGGGTGCGATTGTGCTGACTTGTCTAATTGCGCTTGAAGGCTTCAACCTTGATGCTCACGATCGAGCCGACCATCTCGGTTGCCTTTTCGAGTGACACTCCCGAGCTATCCATGATGGACCGAGCGGTCGGGTCGTTGGCCATGAGCTCAAGAGGGAAATGCGCCTCATCGACGATCCTGACGTCCTGGAAGCCGGCTGCCTTCATGGTTGCCAGGTATTGCTCCTTCGTCTCAGCACCGGAAACGCAGGCAACATATGCCCCGATCGAGTTCTTGATCTCGTCGGGCAACTCCTTCGTCAGGACTATGTCTGAGACCATCACTCTACCACCGGGTTTCAGGGCTCTGTGGGCCTCCCCGAAGACGCGGCCCTTGTCGGGCGACAGATTGATGACGCAGTTCGAGATCACCGCGTCAGCGGTGTTGTCCGCAACAGGCAGGTTCTCGATCTCCCCCAGCCTGAACTCGACGTTGTCGTAGCCACCCTCCTTGGCGTTGTCTCTGGCCCTCTGGAGCATCTCCGAGGTCATGTCGATGCCAATGACCTTCCCGCTTTTGCCTACCTTGTTGGCAGCCAGGAAGCAGTCGATTCCGGCGCCGGACCCCAGGTCCAGTACGACCTCGCCTTCTTTCAGCGAGGCCAAAGCTGTGGGATTCCCGCAGCCGAGTCCCAGGTTCGCTCCTTCCGGAATCGCCCCAAGCTCCGAGTCCGAGTATCCGATAGCCTTGCTTACGGTATCCTGGGCGCTTCCGCATCCGCACCCGCACCCGGCAGCCCCTCCGGAGAGTGGCTCCTCCTTCACAGCTATCTTCCCGTAGCCTTCCCTCACAGCCTTCCTGATTTCGTCGTCTCTCATCTTGCCTACCTCTTTCTCTGCCTTTGAGACTTCCGCCTCGCCCGATACATTCGTCGCTCCGCAGCAAGGCATCGCGGGGCCGCAGCACGAGCCTCCAAGTTCAGCGTTCCCGTCGCGCCTCTCCGGCGCGACCTGACTCGTGTCCTCTTTCATTTGGGCTTCCTCCTTCATCGTCATCGGAATATGTCCTTCATCACGGGTCCCAGCATGGCCTTCACCATCTCCGACAGATCATCGACCTTGATCAAGGAGATGCAGTTTATCTTTCCGTCTCGCTCCATGCCCACGACAGCGAGCTTGTCGCCTGCTTTGATTCCCGCTCTTTCTCTGAGCTCCTTTGGCAGAACCATCTGCCCTCTGTCGTCCACGCTCACGACCGCTTCTACGCTGCAACACCCGCACCCGCCTGGCGCGGCACACGAAAGCAGTGCCTGCTCGTTGTCCACGGCCTGGCTGTTGCGGCTTGAGGCTGCAACCCCCGCTCTGGTCGTCTGTTGGCCGCCCGTGGTTTTGCCTTTCCCTGCCATTCAACTGCCCTCCGTCTGCCCCGTTCTGTCTGATGATTCTGATTTATCAGTGGCGTCAGAATATCACAAGAATACCGTCCTGTCAACCCCCTGGCGAAAGAAGTCTCTCCCCGAGTGAGTCGCGGCCCGACACGTTCGTATTGTCTCACAGTTGCTACACAAACAACTGATGACTTCGCAGCCTTCCGGCTTAGGGCTCCCACTCGATTGAGGGGAGCAGTGCTGAACTGGTATAATCCGGCAGGGGATCGAGGGGCGCAGGACCGAGAATGCGGAAACACGGAGGCACGTACCATGGTATGGAAGACCAGGGTGACTGACCTGCTGGGCATAAGGGACCCCCTCATCGAGGGGGCGCTGGCTGGGATAGGCAACGCAGACCTTGCCGCTCCGGTCTCGGAGGCTGGCGGTCTGGGAACGCTCACCGCGTGGACGATGGGTACCCCCGAGAAGCTGCGCAAGGGAATACGCGAGGTCAGATCGAGGACGGACAATCCCTTTGCCGTGAATTTGAGCCCGACCCTTGACCCTTCGCTGCAGGCGATGCTGGACGTGGCCATCGACGAACGAGTCCCCGTGATTGAAACCGCCGGCTCCCGGGCCGTCGATTTCGGCACGCGAGTGAAGGAAGCCGGCCTGATCTGGGTCCACAAGGTGCAGACGGTGAGGCACGCCCTGGCAGCGGAACGCGACGGGGCGGATGCCGTATGCATCATGGGGCTCGAGGGAGCCGGGCTGAAGAGTCCGCTGGCCCTCCCCACGCTGATAAGCGTCGCGCTGGCTGCGAGGCAAGTCAGGGTCCCGATCATTGCGGCCGGAGGTATCGGTGACGCACGCACCTTTCTGGCCGCGTTGGCGCTGGGAGCCGGGGCGGTCCAACTCGGGACCATGTTCTGCGCAGTCAAGGAGTGTCCTCTCTCCGAACGACGAAAACAGGTCCTCGTTGAGGCCGATCCGTGGGACCCCAAATGGCGCGACCCCATCCTCGCCACCTCGAGGCCCGAAGATGTCCAGCGGTTGAAGGAGGCCATCGGCACCACCGAGGTACTGAGGGCGGCAGGTCAGGCCGAGGACACCGGAATACCGAAGGAAGCGGGTACGGGCGCCCTCTCGCTGGCCATCGGCTTCATCGACCGCGTGGTCACGGTGAAGGAACTGATCGACGGCATCATCAGCGAAGCTGAAGAGATCCTCGCCAACGGCGGCATCGGAGGCTGGTCGCTGGTGCCGAAATCATCGGCTTGAAGGGCGTTGTCACGCCGGCCAAGGACGCAAGACGGGAGTCGGACTCTGGACAGCCTTGCCCCGGCAAACTGCCGTACTATTTTCCTATTCTTCCCTACCGGAAAGGGCCATTGTATGCGTTCGTATAACAGGTATGCTTATGTTCGAGAGGGATTGCCAAGCTGCGGGTATCTTGCTGAAGGATACTGTGCAGTCCGGGCTGCCGTATGCGACATAAGCGACACTGGCCGACTTGTTCGGCCGGCGAGAAGAGCAAAGGAGCGCCGCTACGCCTCGCGCGACGCGCCTCGGGCTGTCTATCGACTGTTGGCGCCGGGTTCGAGATGGATGGTCGAGTGGCCAGGCAGACAGACAGGGTGGCGGACGCAGCGTAGAACGACATGGGCCGAGACACTTTTCGGGAAGTGCTTCTGGAGGGCCGGCGGCTTCTCCAGGACGAGAAGCATGAAGAGGCTCTTCATGCCTTCGACAAGGCTGTCGACCTCAATCCCCTCAACCCGGGGAACGCAATCGCCTTTCGGGGCAAGGGTGCGGCCCTTCTGAGGCTGGACAGGCATGAGGATGCACTGCAAGCTTTCGAGAGCGCCATCGAACTGAACCCGAAGGATGCAGTCGCGTGGCGCGGCAAGGGCTATGCCCTTATAACTCTCGACAGACTGAAGGAATCCGCCCACGCCCTGGACACGGCGATTGACCTCGATCCGGACAACCCGACGGCATGGACCAACAAGGGCCACGTGCTTGTCGAGCTTGGAATGCCTCACGAGGCCCTGCAGGCCTCGAACAAGGCTATCAGCCTCAACCGGGAGAACGCCGTGGCGTGGCGTGCCAAGGGAGCAGCCCTCCAGAAACTCAGGAAGCATGACCAGGCACTTCAGGCCTTCAACGAGGCGATCGGCCTCAGCCCAAGAGATGCGGACGCTCTACAGGGCAAAGGCGCCACTCTGCTGGAACTGGACAGGCCTGAGGAGGCTCTGGAGGCTCTCAGCAACGCGATAGCCCTGGAATCATCGAACGCGGCCTCATGGCGGGACAACGGCACGGCTCTCCTCAAACTGGACAGGCATAGAGAGGCGCTGCAGGCCTTCGACAAGGCAGTCGGACTCTTGCCCAACGACGCTTACTCCTGGAGCAAGAAGGCCCACCTTCTCGCTGTCCTGGACAGGCCCCATGAAGCGCTACGGGCCTGTACGAAAGCAACTGACCTCAACCCTCGAGATGCTGGCGCATGGCGCGGCAAGGGAGCGACCCTGCGGCGACTCGGGAGGCACGAGGAGGCTCTGCGGGCCCTCGACAAAACGATCGAACTCGAACCGGAGGATGCGGTTGCGTGGCAGGGTAAGGGCTTGGCCCTTTTGGAGATGGAGAGATTCGACGACGCTCTACAGGCCCTGGACAAGGTAGTCGACCTTGGCGCAGCTGATGCCGACACATGGGGCGGCAAGGGCCGTGTCCTGGTCACCCTTGGAAGGCACAAAGAGGCGTTGCAGGCTCTGGATAGAGCGATCGAACTGAATCCAGGGAATGCCGATGCTTGGACTGACAGGGCAATCGCGCTGGGTACGCTCGGCCAGAGCGAAGAAATGCTTCAGGCCTTCGACAAGGCAACTGGTTTGCGCCCTGCTGATGCCATAACGTGGAGCAGCAAGGCCGCGACCCTTGGCACACTCGGAATGTACGGGGAGGCGCTGCCCGCTTGCGAGAAGGCCATTCAGCTCGAGCCGGACGACGCGGTTGCGTGGTGGGGCAAGGGTGCAGGTCTGCTGGAACTGGGCAGGCACGAAGAGGCGCTGCAGGCGTTGGATAGAACGATCGAGCTCGAGCCGGAAAATGGGGCCGCGTGGCAGGGCAGGGGCTTGGCGCTACTGGGATTGGAGAGGTACCAGGAGGCCTTGCAGTGCCTCGACGAAGCGGCAGACCTCAAACAGGAGGACGTGCGTTCGTGGCGGGGCAGGGGCTTGGCCTTCTGGAAACTGAAGAAGTATGAGGAGGCGCTACGGGCCTTTGAAAAGGCAGTAGACCTCGACCCCCGGGATGCACGTTCATGGCAGGGCAGGGGACTGGCCCTCCTGGAACTGAAGAAATATGAGGAAGCGCTGCAGG